>SXXK01000193.1 GCA_005791255.1 Planctomyces sp. | reverse complement strand
GGTCGGACCGAACGAGCCACTGGCGTAGCCCTCGGGCTTCGTCGCCGGCCCCGCGTAGTACACGGGGTGGTCACGGAAGTACTGCGGCAAGGGCTGCCCGGCATCCAGGCGTTCCTTGAGTTTGGCATGCGCGATGTCACGAGCGACCACGATCGGGCCGCTCAGCAGCAGCCGCGTGGTGACCGGATACCGATCCAGTTCCCGCAAAATCTCAGGCATCGGACGATTCAGATCAATCCGCACTGCAGTTTCGTCCCGGACATCTCGGAGCGCCTGTGGAATAAACCGCAGCGGATTCGTCTCCAGTTGCTCGAGGAACACTCCGTCACGCGTAATCTTTGCTTTGGCCTGACGGTCGGCACTGCAGGAGACGCCGATACCCACCGGCAGTGACGCTCCGTGTCGCGGCAGCCGAATCACCCGCACATCCAGGGCAAAATAACGACCACCGAACTGAGCTCCAATGCCGCAGTTGCGAGCAGCCTGCAGCAGCTGCGATTCCAGCTCCACATCCCGGAACGCGCGACCACCAGGACTGCCGGTCGTCGGCAGATGGTCCAGATATTTCGTACTGGCCAGCTTCACGGTCTTCAGCGTGGCCTCGGCAGACGTCCCGCCAATCACAAACACCAGGTGATATGGCGGACAGGCGGCGGTCCCCAGCGAAGTCATTTTCTCCGTCAGAAACTGCACCAGCGTCTGCGGATTCAAAATCGCCCGCGTCTCCTGATACAGATAAGACTTGTTCGCGGAACCACCCCCCTTGGCCACAAACAGAAACTGATACTGCTCCCCGTCACACGCTGCCAGATCAATCTGCGCGGGCAGATTCGTGTTCGTATTCTTCTCGTCCCACATCGTCAACGGAGCATTCTGGGAATACCGCAGATTGTTCTCGGTGTAGGCATCATAGACGCCACGCGACAACGCCTGCTCATCACCCGTGGACCAGACCGCATGCCCCTTCTTGCCAACAATCGTCGCCGTCCCCGTATCCTGACAGAAGGGCAGCACACCCTTGCTGGCCACGTCAGCATTTCGCAGCATGGTCAAAGCCACCATGCGGTCATTCTCCGATGCCTCGGGATCGTCAAGAATAGCCGCAACCTGCTGCAGGTGCGCAGGACGCAGAAAAAAGTTGATGTCGTGAAATGCCTGGGAACTGAGCAGTGTCAGAGCAGCCGGATCCACACACAGCACATCCTGCCCCTGGAAACTTCGTACCTGCACGTGCTCCTTCGTCAACAGGCGATACGTCGTCTGATCGGCTCCGGTCTGAAACAACGGCTCCCACGAAAATTCAGCGGTCGGCACTGGTCGGCTCTTTTCTGCGAAAGTCTGGAAATCACTGACTGCGAAGCTCTGCACCACAACCGCGAAGCTCTGCACCACAACCGTCTTCAATTCTTGTCCGACTTCTCTTCAGTCGACTTCGTGGCACCGGCAGATTCCGGGGGCAGGGAACGAATTCTTGCTTTTCGGATGCGGCCCGTGGTCGCGTACGTGGCAAAACCAAAGGGCTTCGAACGCTCCACTTCGAACCGCACCCCAATCCGACGATCAGTCGTGTCCACATCCACAATCTGATTGTCATCAATCCAGGCGCTGATGTGATTGTCACGCACCACCAGCCGCACCCGATACCACCGCCCCTTGTCAAACTGCTGATACGTCGTGGTGTCGTTTTCGGACGCATCCATGCCGTCCAGACTGCTGATCCCGCAGACACCACCACCCCAGCCACCAATGATCAGCGAACAGAAACTGTCACGAATCGGAAAAGTCAGCCCCGCAAAAAAGTCTCCGCCAGCTTCCCGCTGAGCTTCAAACTGCACCTCATAGTTCGACTTCGGCAGCTTCTTCTCGGTATGGATCCCGGACAGATCAGCCCCCTGAGTGATCACGACGTCGCCGTTCTCTACCAGGACGTCCCCTTCACCCCCGAAATTGGTCACTTTCCAGCCATCCAGATCCTTGCCATTAAACAGCGGCTGCCAGCCGTCGGCATCCGCCTTCGCAGCCGCAGCCGTTTTTTCACCGGCCGCCTTTTCATCCGCCACGGACAGCGCGGCCGACAGCAGTCCGCCCAGAAGAACGACCGCGATCAACCTGAACCTGCGCACAACGATACCGGCAGAGCTGTTTGAGCATGAAATCATGGGACAGATTCCTTGGGCGGCGGGAACGAAACAGTACAACACTGCAGAACTGCCTCAGAATACCAAAAAAACACCCTGCAGCCAGGCAGCCCGCGAACACTGAACAACTGCCACCTGACCCCGCCGGCAGCCGGCAGAACAAATCCCCCAGGCACAACAGACCTCCCATTCTTCCAAAAAGCCGAGTCAGGATTTCCCGAAGGCCCCCGGCACGAATGCCGCAATTGCGACGCAAACCTCTTCAATGATTAGCTTTGCGTCAATTCCACCAGCATTTGTTTCGTATTGACCCGAATCCGCCGGTTCCCATAGAAAACGGCGGGAAACCAGCGGGAACTGCCGAATGCGGCAGGTTCGCGCCGGATTCCTGCCGGAATTTCGGGCTGATCAGGACGCGGCTCCGGGCCGGTCGACACATTCAGCAGTAATGCAGACATCCATGCGGTCATTGACGCACCAGGCAGGCTTTCGGAAAGGACTCCGAAACACCGGAGACTCCGGTGTCCTGCGCGCATTGCACCGGCTTCGTCGACACCTGCTGCTGCTGCCTGTCTGGGCAGCAGCTCTGCTGCTGCCGCTGCTGGCCAGTGGCTGCCAGGAAGCCAATCATTACTACGCGGAAAGTCCGTGGTACGGTGGCCGCAAACTGCCGGAAAACCTGCGTTTGCGGCGCCAGTCCAACCCTCAGGAAGTCGACCTGTCGCGACTGGCCGGAGGTACGGGCAGCAGTCAGCAGATTGGCGTCGGCGACTACCTCGAAGTGCAGATCGCAGCGGGTCTGCACGAAAATGATCAGTCCACGACGGCTGTGCGAGTTCAGGAGGACGGTGCCATCACGCTGCCCGATATCGGGTCTGTGCAGGTGGTCGGCCTCGAACCTCAGGCGGCGGAAGCGATGATCCAGACGGAAGCCGTGCGGCAGGATCTGTACCGCAATCCCACCGTCACCGTATTCGTCAAGCAGCAGAAAAAGAATCGTGTACGCGTCCTCGGAGCGGTCAAGAGTGAAGGCACGTACGAGCTGTCCCCGAACTCCAGCGACGTCGTGTCAGCGATTGCTGCTGCCGGAGGCCTCGCAATCAATGCGGGACAGAAGGTGGAAGTGCGGAACCCCGGCGCCACGCTGATGCCCTCCGAACCAACACCGCCGCCAATCGCCGGAAATTCAAACGGTCCCCTGATTCAGGCCAGCAGCTCGAAAAACATGCGACCTGCTTCCTACACGATTGATCTGGTCTCCGCAGCACGCTCCGGCGAAGGACAGTACCTCGTCGAAGATGGTGGAATTGTGATGGTGGAGAAACGCGATCCACCGCCGATTTTCGTGCAGGGTCTGGTGCGAAATGCGAATCAGTACGAGTATCCGATTGGCAAGGAACTGCGGCTGCTGGATGCCATTTCACTGGCTGGCGGCATGTCCAATCAGATGGCAGACAAAATCTTCATTGTGCGTCAGGTCGAAGGGCAGACCGAGCCGGTGCTGATCCAGAGCAGCTGGCGACGGGCGAAACGCAGTTCAGAGGCCAATATTCGACTGGGGCCAGGTGATGTGGTCTCCGTCGAACAGACTCCGGGCACAGTCTTCATGGACGTGCTCAATATTATCAGGTTCGGTGTAACGGGCTCCACGACCCTGTTCTGACCGAACAGTGGTTGTGGTGTGGGTGGCAGGGAGGCAACGGGATGACGGATCAGGATCGGATCCTGGCAGGCTCGCAGGACGGAACGAATGCGGCGGCAACAACGCTGCATCTGCTGTTTCGTTTTCTGCGCACAGTCAGATTCCGCAAGGGCATCCTGGTGGCTTCGCTTGTTATGTCCACCATTCTGGGCATGACCTACTACATCACGGCCGAACGGATCTACGAGTCCACAGCGTCGCTGTATGTGGTGCGAAAAGGCTCCGGAGTCACCTCAGATGCCACATCCAACTCGGCGAATCCCGTCACGGAAATGCCCACCTACATCGCGCTGATGTCGGAGGAGGAAGTGATTGCCCGCGCACTTCGCATCATGCCGGAGAAGTATCGGCGAGTGGATCTGGCCGGTTATCCGCAGAGTGCCTGGGTCAGAATGGTGCGGGATAACCTGCAGGCCTCGTCAGCCTACAACACCAACGTAATGGACATCAGTTATCGCTCGCGGGATCCGCGAGCTGCGGCTGCCATGCTGACCGCCATGCTGGCCGGATATGAGCAGTTCCTGAATGAGACCAACCGCGGTCTGTCAGAGCAGGGCCTGAAAACACTGGCCACCCGTCTTGAGGCAATTGAGCAGGAAGTGAAGGAGCTGCAGTCCCGACGCCTGCACCTGAAAGCCTCCGCTCCGGAACTCGTCGATACCGGAGAACGCAATCAGAACAGCCTCAACACCATCTCGAAGAATATTGAGATGCTCACTCAGGAGTACACCAATTCACGTCGACGCACCGAAGAAGCCCGCACAACGTCTCAGGAGTTGCAGCGAGCCATTGCCAGTGGCGAAGACATCCTGCAGTTCGCCATGGAAACCCTCGACTCCGCCGGTCGCCAGCTGGTGGAACAGTCCATGGGACTGGGCACGCAGGACAGTTATCATGTGCAGCGAATCATGCAGGAGATCCTGGATCGCCAGTCTGCCCTCACCGAAGCCCGCCAAAAATATGGCGCAAAACACGCGCGGATACGAGCTCTGGAAACGGAACTGGCTGTCAAGGAAAAATATCTCCGCGAATTCCCGGAACTCCAGCGAACACGCACAGATACCATGACCCGCGAAGTGCTGGCACCGCGACTTGTGCAGTACCTCAGTCAGCAGATTCTGAAACTGGACCTGAATGAAAAGGCCGTCGGCGAGCGTCTGGCTGCAGAACAGGCCAAGGCACAGAAACTGTCACAGACGCTCACCGAGCTGGGTGATCTGGATCGCCAGATTGAACACCTGTATGAACAGCAGAAGTCATTGCAGTCACAGTCCGACGGAATCGGCCTGAACAAGGACACCTTCCTCAGCACCAAAGTCTCCAGTCGTCCCACGGTGCCGATTCGACCGGTTTCACCGCGACTGCCAATTGCCGTACTGCTGTCGCTGCTGATCGGTACGGGCACAGGACTGGCTGTGATCTGGGTGCTCGACATCATGGACGACCGCTTCAGAACTCCGGAAGAACTCAAACTGCACCTCGAAACTCAGGTGCTGTCGATGATTCCGCGGATGACCGAGCTGCCGGGAGAGGGATTTGAAGCGGTGATGTGCCATGTGCGACCGCATTCGCGGGAAGTGGAACCATTCCGAGCGCTGCGTACCAGCATCGAATTTTCTCCGCAGGACACCAACCGTCTGGTGATAACCAGCACGGAACCGGGCGACGGCAAGACCACGGTATCCATGAATCTTTCCGTGGCTTATGCTCAGTCCGGCAGGCGAACGCTGGTCATTGACGCCGATATGCGGCGTCCGGGCCTGTCCACATTGCTTGGTCTGCGCGACGACGTGGGGCTGTCGCGACTGCTGCGATCCCCGGATGACCTGGATACTGCGATTGCCGCCAACCTGCGCACCACGGTGGTGCAGGGACTGGATGTGATCTCCTGCGGACCACGGCCTGTGAATCCGGCTGAGCTGCTGTCATCCGAGCGATTCGCCGCACTGCTGTCATGGGCTGAAACTCGCTACGACCAGATCATCGTGGATGCTCCCCCGGTGCTCGCCGTCAGCGACCCGGCCATCGCCGGACGACTGGTGGATGCCGTCGTACTGGTGGTGCGACCGGATAAGGACCGTCGCCGCATGGTGATTCGCGCCGCAGAAACCCTCCGCACGCTCGGTTGCACGCTGCTGGGTGTCGTGGTGAATCATCTGAATGTGGATGACGCCGGCGGATATGGATACGGGTACGGCTACGGTTATGGTTATGGCTACGGTTATGGTCATGACCAGGAGCCGGAAGAACAGTCGGGATCCGGCGGGCACAGTGGTTCCCCGGAGCAGCCCGTGGCCGCCGGACACTCCGTTTCTGCAGGACTTTACAGTATTTCGGTGGGTGGCAGTCGCAGCTCCGGAGATTCCTCAAGGGCCGCCTGACACCTTTGGTACACAGCTCACAGAAACCTCAGCAGCATGTCCAGTCGTCGGAAAACACCACAGAACTCCTTCAGTGCGACGGCTCCCGGCCGACCGTGGCTGAGCGAGCTGTCAGCGCGACCACGGCTGCTGAATCTGACGGATCTGCTGATCGGCCTGCTGCTGCTGCTGCTGCCCTTCGTCATGGGCGGGCGCGAAGCCTGGGGACACTGGCTGCTGATTTCACTGTCCCTGCTGCTGGGAACAGTCTGGAACCTGCACCGAGTCTTTGAAGGTGGTCGCCTGAGACTGCTGGCACTGGAACCGCTGCTGCTCGCCGGACTGCTGCTGGTCTGGCTGCAGACTCGGGAACTGCCCGCTGATGTGCTGGCCCGACTGTCCCCCGGATACCAGCGGCTGATTCCGGTCTGGAGCGACCTGCAGGCAGCAACCGGGGGAACCGCACAGACGTGGTCCACCGCCAGCTTCATCCCCGGCGAAACCCGCCACGCATTCCTCGTACTGCTGGCTTATGGCATTTTCGGTCTGGTGCTGGCCCAGCGCATTCGCACGGAACGGGACTGTCACCTGGTTCTGAAGGCTGTCGGGATTTCGGGTCTGCTGATGTCGGCCTTCGCGATTCTGCAACTGGTTACCTCCAATGACTGTTTCTTCTGGTTCTATCGACATCCCTTCACCGGCACTCGTGAGGTGCTGAAGGGCGCGTTCACGAACCGCAATCACTTCGCTCAGTTCGCAGCTCTGTCAATCGGTCCGCTGCTGTGGTGGGCCATTGCCGCCCGCAAGCCAAAGGAGGCGGCCGAGGTCCTGCAGCGCAGGGGCCTGGGACCGGCACGCGGAAATCACTCGCAGTTCGACAACCTCGTCGATGCTCTGCTGCTGCTGCGGCTGGCGGGGGCTGCCGGAGTCTTTGCGGCCATCATGCTGTCACTGTCACGCGGTGGCATGATTGCCGCCGCCACAGCCTCGGCTGTCGTCTTCGCAGGACTCTGGAAAGCCGGGCGCATCAGCTCCGGACTCGCACTGTCCACCGTGGCACTGGCCGCTGTGGCCCTGGGTGGACTCGCCGCCTTCGGCGGACAAACCCTCGAAACACGTGTCTCAGACATCGCCAGCATGGATGCAGCGGCACTGGACCCCAGCAATGCCCGCCGCTCCATCTGGAAGGCTGACCTCGCGGCTCTGCGCGAATTTCCAATTCTGGGCACCGGCATCGGCAGTCACCGCTACACCTATCCTGCCTACATGGAAGACCTGGCTGACTTCATGACCTTCAGCTTCTCCCACGCAGAAAGCTCGTGGGTGCACCTGGGACTCGAAGCGGGGCTGGCGGGAGTCCTGCTGCTGGCAGCCGGACTGCTGCTGATCCTGATACGTCTGCTCACAGCCATGCTCCGCAGCTCTGATGCCGCACGAACCACCGCTGTCGCAGCCTGCCTCGCCGGAATTACCGGCGGAATACTGCATGCCGTCGCCGACTTCATCTGGTACGTTCCGGCCATCGTGATCACCACCATCGCCCTCGCCGTGGCCGGATTGCGACTGTGTGATGGATTCAGCAGTCAGGCCGGAATCACGGTGCCGCGACCGGCATGGCTGGTGCTGTCAGCCGGATGCTGCGTCATGCTCGTGATGGTTCAGCCGGAACTGGGCAACCGGATCGCCGGCGAACACTGGTGGCATCGCTACCTGCTGGCTTCCTTCGAAGCCAGCCGCAGCGACTCGAGCGGACAAATGCCCGAACCGGGTGAACCACTCCCGGACCTCGACGGAATTGATCAGCCGGAAGAAGGCGATTATCCTTCGATGGCAGGTGACGTCGACATACTGGCTGAACCCGCCAGTGATTCCGAACAGTTTGAGGAGCCGTCCGAAAACCCGTTCGGTACGGATTCGACGGAGCCGGAAACATCACAAAGCGAGACAGCCGCTGCATCCGATGAGACAGCCGGGTACGATGAACCCCGGCAAAGTATGCAGAAGACCGTCGCACAAAAAATCGCATCCTGCCGCAAACGCCTGGCCTGTCTGCTGCAGGCCCAGGCTGCACGGCCCGATCAGGCCGACATCTGCCAGAATATTGCCCGCCGCAGCCTCGAACTGTTCGAACTGCAGCAGCAGGTGTCCGACAATCCCATGCCGCTGGTACAGATTCGCGATGCCTGCATCAACGCTCAGTTCCGGTCAAAACAGGAACTGCGGGAATTTCTGGAACGGGCCTGCGGCGAAAATGTCCGGCTGATCATCCTGGCAGACACCATGGCTCGCAGAGCCCTGCAGAGCTGTCCGCTGCAGATTGAACCCTGGAAAACGCTGGTGCTGACCAGCTTCATTCACGACCCCGCCGATGCCCTCCACGCACGCATCATGGCTCAGACCATGCGGCTGGGAAAACACAATCCCACAGTGCGATTCTTCATCGGCCAGGCACTGGCACTCGATGGAAGACCGGATGAAGCACTGGCACAGTGGAATGTGGTATTTCATTCCACAAAAGCCATGCGACTGCAGATGCTGCAAATGCTGGTGGATCGGCTGTCTGCCGATGCCCTGCTGGTCAGCTTCCAGCCGAATCTCCTGGAACTGGAAGATGTCTATGATGTCTACAGCCAGCGAAACCGACCCGCCGACATGGAACGCCTGATGCTGGCGATCCGCGATCAGAGTGCCGCACTGGACGTGGCCAGGGGGGAGACGCTGGAAGGACATGAGCCTTATGTTGCTGTGCTCATGAAGGCCAACCGCGTTGCATGGACAATGAAGCAGCATGCGGTCAGCCAGACACTGCTGCGTCGGGCGATCGCCTGCGACACCGCAGCTGAAGCTCCGCGCCGTGCACTGGGACTGCTGCTGATGGAACGCCAGCAGTACGATGATGCCGAGAAGCTGTTTGAATGGTGTTACGAGCAGACTCCGGGAGACGTGCGTCTGGAAGAGCTGCGGCGGGAATGCCGACGACTCAGAACACAGCAGCGACGACTCAGAACAGCCTCCACTGAAACGCCCCCAACCTCCAACTAAGCCCCCCTCGCCCCCAACGGGGGAGAGGGGTCGGGGGTGAGGGGGAAGGTCAACACCCAAACCCACCCAAAACCGCACCGCAGCCAACCCCAGTCCTCAGCATCGCTGTTCCCCGCGTAAAGCCGCCAGCCGCGAACCCAACACCGCGCCCAACTGAAAACTGAAAACCTCCCGCGCCCTGAACGACGCGTCACCATCCCACGCTGAAACTCCCACAAATCTGCAAAACCTGGCAAATCACAGCCGCCATGATCCGGAGCCTTTCCAGGGCCTGCCGTTTTGAAATCTGCAGCAGATGGGTACACTGCAGAACGTCTGCATTCTCACAAACCAGCAGACAAGTGTTCAGCGGGATTCCGACTATGGACGATCCGACTCAAGCAGGCCTCGAAAATCAGCTGCGACAGTTGTCACAACTGCTGGAATCGGCAGCGGTCTGCACGCGGCGGCTGCAGCAGGTCTGGCATGAGCTGTCGGACGCGCGACAGCATGACTCCGACACACAGCACCAGCTGCAGCTGCAGTATCAGTCGCAGCGCGAATCCGGCACTGCGCAGCAGGTGGCTGCTGCCGACCAGCGTCGACAGCAGACTGCGACGCGGT
>SXXK01000192.1 GCA_005791255.1 Planctomyces sp. | reverse complement strand
AGGTAACCACGGTCGAACTGCAGGCCTTCCACCACCTCAAAGTTGGTTTCAAGGCTCTTGCCTTCTTCCACCGTAATCACACCGTCCTTGCCAACCTGGCTCATCGCATCAGCCAGAATCTTACCGATCTCAGCGTCACCGTTGGCAGCCACAGTGCCCACCTGGGCAATTGACTTCGCGGTGCTGATCTTCTGAGACATGTTCTTGAGGCTGGCAATGATGTCTTCCACGGCACGGTCCATGCCACGCTTCATTTCCAGCGGGCTGACACCTGCCACGACGGCCTTCAGGCCTTCGATGTAAATCGCTTCAGCCATCACAGTGGCCGTCGTCGTGCCGTCACCAGCAACGTCGTTGGTCTTGCTGGCCACTTCACGGACCATTCGGGCTCCCATGTCCTCGAACTTGTCCGGCAGTTCGACTTCACGGGCAACCGTGACCCCGTCCTTGGTCACGGTGGGCGAGCCAAAGCTCTTTTCAATGATCACATTGCGTCCGCGTGGGCCGAGAGTCACTTTGACTGCGCGAGCCAGCTTGGAAACGCCGCGTCGCATCGCTTCCTGAGCTTCCTGATCAAAGGCAATCATCTTTGCTGCCATTGCTGTATTCTCCAATTTCTCTGGTTATCTGCCAAACTTTGATTCGTTGTCGAAGGCCGAATGCTGATACTCAGTTCACCCCGCCTGATGCCAAAACTCACGGTTTCAGCTCGCTTTCACGACGCCTGCCAAACTGGCCGGAGTCATTCACAGCGTTGCCAGGATGTCGCCTTCACGCAGCAGCAGGTAGGTCTGCTCGCCAACCTTGATCTCGTCGCCGGCGTAAGAGCTGAACACCACCCGGTCGCCTTCCTTGACCGACAATGGCACTCGTTCGCCCTTGTCATTCACATGACCGTCACCAACGGACACCACTTCGCCCCGCTGCGGCTTGTTCTTGGCCGCATCCGGCAGCAGAATCCCGCCTGCAGTCTTCGATTCCGCCTCGGCCCTCTTCAGAACCACGCGATCCCCCAGAGGCACAATGCGAGTTGCTGCTGCGGAAGCCTTCTTTGCCATGACCCTCTCCTGACCTCAATTTCAATACACGTCGCTGAAACAACATCGATCTGCAGCCCGAATATGGCCCCAGCCACTTCAGCAGCCCAGAATCTGCTGGTTCACTCACCTGCGAATCATGTGCCATGATTGTGTTTTGTGTTGTAAGTCTCTGTAATTAAACGTTTTAGAGAGATTTTGATTTTTGTGCAGTGGGTGTCGAGATTTGGCCGACTGCCGTTTTGACACACAAAAGCTCCGATGGCCGACCGCCAAAACCCGGGAACCCTCGGCAGAATCAGAAGATTCGACAGAATCAAAAAACTCAGCATCTTCCGGACAATTGTTGTTGCCGGAAGTCTCCCCCGCTCGCTATCCTGTCAGGCCTCTCTCTCGCACGTGCTCACGAGTTTCTCTGGTTCCTGACGCCCGCCAACGGCAGTGGCGTTAACCCGCAGGAGATTCCTCACGTGGCCTTCCGCAAACGTTCGTCTGCCAAACTGCAGGCACTTCACACAGCAACGCGGCGACTGTTGTTCCATCTGCTGGTGTGTCGCACCGCCGGTGATCCCGCAAGGCACAGCAGTCTCGACAGCCTCCCTGCGATGCGTCCCGCGACACCAGACGCTGCATCGGAATTGCTTGATCGCTGCGCCCGCCCCGCTGCCAGTCTCCGACAGCCTCTGTTCGACACTGCTGCCGGTGATAACCCGCAGCCCGATCGCACTTCCGCGCCTCCGCTTCGCCGGGGCCCATTGAAATCAGCGGGCTGGTTCTGCTGGTGGAACGCAGACCTTGGGCCAGCTCAGGACACACCAGCCCACGCTTCATACCTGCCGGACACCGATGCTGTCAGGCAGGCTGAAATTAAGCTGCAGTCGGCCGATGTTACGTCCGCCGATCAATTGATGCAGACATGGCTGTCAGGCAGGTTCGGTGGCGGCTCGGTGGCCGTACTCAGCTGTCAGCAATGGCTGCTCCTCGCACGGCTCGCCCTCCTCCGCGATGATCTGCACAGCGGTCTCATGTTTCTCGATCGTGCGGCCAGTGCTCGAACCGCCGATCACAGCCAGTCGGCCGACGAGGAATTCGCCCGACGTCTGGAAACGCACGAGTTGCTGCTGCGGGCTGCCGCAGCGACAATGTCCGGCTGCCCGGAATTGTCCCACGTGCACCTGCAGAATGCCGAAATGCTGGGAAATGTGGACGACCCTCAGGAACTGCAGCTGACGATGATCTGCAGGGCACTGGTGGAATTGGCCACACACCGGTCTCAGTCCGCCTGTCGGCTGTTTCAGGCTGCACTGCTGCTGAAACAGGCCCCCGGCTCGCACCCGCCTGTCGGCAGTCTGCTCAAAATGCAGGATGAACTGCTGGAATCCCTGCAGCTGCTGGCGGAAACTCAGAAACAGCAGACGTTATAATCGCCGTGTGAAATTTGCTTTCCGGCCGGCGGACTTTATGATCAGCACTCTCAGTGATCAGGTTCCACATCCAATCATCAACCGCTGCTGCACCGGAACTTCCCTCATGATTCCTCTCCTGCGCTCCTGCCTGTCCTCAGTTCGTGCCCGGCTGTCAGCGGGCCCGCAGACCTCCGGAAACGTCCTCGCCGCATGGCTGGCAGTCGGGCTGTGTCTGTTCGGTGGGGCGCCAGTCTTTGCCGGGACTATCAGGCTGTACATCGGCACCTACACAGCCGGTGACAGCATCAGCAAGGGCGTTTACACGTGCGAGTTCGACGACGCCACCGGGCAGATGACTGAGCCTGTGCTGGCTGCTGAACTGAAAAATCCCTCGTTTCTGGCCATTCACCCGTCCGGAAAATACGTCTATGCGGTGAACGAGTTGAGTGAAGGTGGCGGACGTGGACAGGGAGGAGTCACGGCCCTGAAAATCGAAGCCGACGGACGACTGACGAAAATCAACGAACAGCCGTCGGGTGGAGGTGCACCGTGTCACTGCAACATCGACGCCACCGGGACCGCACTGCTGACGGCCAACTATGGCGGTGGCAATGTGATGGTCTACCCAATCGCCCCGGATGGCTCGCTGCAGCCCGCTTCCTGCAACATCCAGCACGAAGGATCCAGCGTCGACAAATCCCGTCAGGAAGCACCCCACGCCCACTCCATCAACCTCAGCAGCGACAATCGTTTCGCCTACGCTGCTGATCTGGGGATCGACAAAATCATGATCTATAATTTTGACGCCGCCACACACCAGCTGACACCGGCACGCCAGACAGCGGCTCTTGTCACGCCCGGAGGAGGCCCCCGGCATTTCGCCATACATCCGTCCGGTAAATTTGCCTGGGCCAACAGCGAAATGACCATGGTGGTGACCGGCTTCAGTCGTAAACCTGAAGATGGCAGCCTGTTCGCCATCCAGGAAATCTCCACAATTCCCGCCGGCTACAACGGACGTCGCAGTACCGCCGAATGCCTGTGCCACCCCAGCGGGAAGTTTCTGTATGTCAGCAACCGCGGACACGAATCGATTGCTGCTTACACCATTGATGAAAGCACCGGTCTCCTGACTTTCGTGGAAAACGAACAAACCGGCGGCCGTGAGCCTCGCAACTTCTACATCGAACCCACGGGTAAGTGGCTGCTGGCTGAGAATCAGAATTCCGACACGGTGTTCGTGTTCAGCATCAACCAGCAGACCGGCGCACTCGAGCCGACCGGCCGCTCAATCCAGGTTGGCAAGCCAGTCTGTATCCGCTCCGTTGCGATCACGAAGTAGAATCGCCCGGCCGGAACAGTTCCCCTCAACCGGCGACGCGGCTCCGGACCCAGACTCGTTCCTGCTCTTGCTGTCACCCCCCTTCCCTGAATGTTTCGGAAACTCCTGCCATGCCTCTTTTTGAATTTGTTTGCGAACAGTGTCAGCACCAGGCGGAACTGCTGGTCGGACGCTCCGAGACGCCAGCCTGCCCATCCTGTGGTTCCCGGAAAATGCAGAAGCAACTTAGCGTGTTTGCCGGTCGGGTCGCCGGGGGCAGTTCCAGTCTGCCAATGACGTCAGCCTGTCCGCCTCCGGAAGCCGGGCCCTGCAGCCCCCATTGCTGCCGTTTGCCGCAGTAGGCTGCGCGGTTCCGATATCACGTTCAGGTAACTGCTGCTGAGGTCCTCCATGCTGCGAAGTTTGCGACTGCTGCGTGCGTGCGTCTGTGTGTTGATTGCGGCAGGCTCTGCTGCCAGTGCGGATGAGCCATCGCTCAGCCAGACGCCCGCAGCATGGACCACCGGGGGCCCCCGCGAAGAGCTGCTGCCAAAGTTCTCCAGCAGCCAGTCGGGCGGTCCCGCAAACGCTGCTGTACTGTCGGCAATCGCCGATCAGCGTGACGGACTGCATGGCTGGTGGAAACGCACGCTGCCGGTGCAGGCAGGGCAGTGGTATCAGTTTTCGGCGTGGCGACGAGTTCGCGGAGCGGCAGTGCCAAGGCAGACCGCCGTGGCTCGTATTTTCTGGAAGGATAAAGCCGGAAATGCTCCACTCCACGATTTTCTCGCTCAGACCACCTACCGCGAAGGCGAGCGGCCACGTGCGGAACCGGAGTATCCAGGGGATGACCAGGTCGACGGCGAATGGGTGCGTACCTTCGGAGTGTTTCGCTGTCCCGAGGCCGCCACACAGGCAGAAATCGAATTGTCATTTCGCTGGGCTGCCGAAACGACTGTTGACTGGTCTGACGTGCGCCTGACAGCCGTTGCCCCGCCACCTGCTCGCAAAGTTCGGCTGGCAGCCGTGCACTATGCACCCGCTGCAGGACAAAACAGTGCCGAAAAATGTCAGCAGTTCGAGCCCCTCGTGGCGAAAGCGGCATCCGGCAGAGCCGATCTGGTGGTGCTTGGAGAAACCTTGACATGGTACAACGCCGGAAAGCCGGCTGAGGACTGCGCGGAGCCGATACCGGGACCGTCGACAGAATACTTCGGTGCCCTCGCCAAACAGCACAACCTGTACATCGTCGCCGGTTTGCTGGAACGTGATCAGCACAAGGTTTACAACGTGGCCGTGCTGCTGGGGCCCGATGGTCAGCTGGCGGGAAAATATCGCAAAGTGGCACTGCCGCGGACTGAGATTGACGGGGGCATTACTCCCGGACACGACTATCCCGTGTTCGAAACCCGTTTTGGACGCCTGGGAATGATGGTGTGCTACGACGGGTTCTTTCCCGAAGTTGCTCGCGGACTGAGTCGCAATGGTGCCGAAGTCATCGCCTTCCCGGTCTGGGGCTGCAATCCTCTGCTCGCGGCCGCTCGTGCCTGCGAAAACCATACCGTGGTCGTCAGCAGCACGTACACTGATCCCAAAGCAAACTGGATGATTACCGGGATTTTTGGCCGCGATGGACGCATTCTGGCAAGGGCCGAGCAGCAGGGTGATGTGGTCATCGCTGAGGTCGAACTGGGACGGCCGGCGGTCTGGCACAGCCTCGGCGATTTCCGAGCCGAAGTGCTCCGCCACCGGCCGGAACGCTGACGCCTTCATGCAAAGCAAAAAGCCGGGAACTCTGTTCCCGGCTCCTCACTGTTCTCTCCCTGCCACAGCACCCGTAGCAGGTCGATGCCAAACCGCCCTGTTCAGGTCGGATTAACAAACATTACTCACTGCCAGCGATAGACAATCAGGCTGTCAAGGGCCCTGACAAACACCTGACCGTCGGCAATGGCAATATGCGCCCAGGCCGTCGCGTCGGTCACGTGTACCTTGTCGATCTCTTTGTACTCGGCAGGATCGGCTTCAAACAGAATCAGGTCGCCGGCTTCATCCAGTGCCAGGACTCGCTTGCCGTTCACAGCCATGCTCCAGTACTTGCCGAAGGGAGTCGTTCGCCAGAGCGATTCCCCGTTCGCCGGGTCCAGACAGCAAAACCGCTGATTACGCAGATGCAGATAAATGCGGCCGTCAATCACCACCGGAGAACTCATGTAAGCCTCAGTCTTGTTCTTCCAGACTTCGGCGATCTGCAGCCCCGAGTCACCCTTCGTCACTTCATACATCAGAGCACCACCACCATAGCAGCTGGTAAAGATGCGGTCGCCGATGATGGTTGGAGTCAGGATGTTCATGTCGCGGAATGACGGAATCGCCACAGACCAGAGGTCAGCACCCGTCGCCAGATCCACCCCGCACAATTTCGCTCTTGTCTGTACCACGATCTGACGAACGCCAGCCAAAGTTGCCAGAATTGGGGAAGAGAAGGATCCACCCATCATCCCGCCCTGTTCCTTCAGGCCCCGCCAGACCAGTTCACCGGTTTCGCAGTTCAGCTTCACCAGACCGCCCGACGTCTGCACGTAGACAAAGCCTTCGTCCACCAGCGGCGAACACACAAAGCCGAAAGTCTGGCCCACGGTGCTGAACATGTCACGGAAGTCTGCACGCCAAAGTTCTTTGCCAGTGGCGGCGTCCAGAGTTACCAGCACATCCAGCATGCCCGGCACATAGAGTCTCCTGCCGTCATACACGGGGGTCGCCCGAATCCAGCTGCCGTTCGATGCCGCAAAGAATGGCACCGACATCGCACCCTCCCACTCCACCTGCCAAAGTTCCTTGCCGGTGTCCCGATCCAGGGCGCGAGTAACTTCTTTTTTCTTGTCCACAGTCTCGGTCACAAACACTCGGTCCGCCGACACAATGGGGCCCGAATAGCTGGGGCCAAGCGGAACCCTGTACAGTTCCTTCAGGTGCTCGGGCTTCAGAGATGATGGCCACTCCACAGGTTTGGAAACTTCACAGTTACGAGCATTCCCTCGCCACTGCACCCATTGCTCCCTGTCAGCAGCAACGCTGACACCAGATACAAGGCTCACAACCATCATCACCAGCGACAGCAATCGCATGCAGGCCTCCGGAAGGCAGAACAGATTCACAGGATCCCCAGTGCTCCCGGTATCCGTTGATGGCACCGGCAGTGAACGATGTGAACGTTTTACGCCCGGCGACTCATCTGGCCACCGAAATTTCATCAGGTTGTGGGCTGATTGCCGATTTGGGCACAATCTGGTTTGCCGGCAGCCGGGCGGGCGGGCCAAAACGCGGGCTTTTAGAGCAACCAGACCTGCCTTCAGGCGTTGCAGAAAGGCCAGTCAAAATCCCGGAACGCCGCGGATGGTTCGAATCCTGAGCCAGCGCCGCCACCGCCACTGCCCGCCGTCAGCCCGCATCACACCCATTTCCGTCAATTGCCCCCAGGTCGCCGGACTTCCCTTTCATTCGAGTGCCAGCAAACAGAACAGCCCCCCCGAGCTGCGAATCAACTCAGGAGGGCTGCTGCGGCACTGCCTCAAAGATTCCGTCCCGCACCTCGCGCGGCGCGACATCCTGGTCCTTAGTTGAACGGCACACTCACCAGCTGAGTCCCATTGGGTGTCCGTACCAGCAGTACCAACTGGCCCCGCTCCCTCGCCGCCGCCAGCCCCTGCTGCAGATCTTCCAGCGACTTCAGGTCCGTCTTGCCCACTCGCACCAGCACACAGCCCGGACGCAGGCCAATGCGCGCCCCGATGCCGTTGCGGCTGACGTTGGTTACCACCAGACCGCCTTCGCCTTCAATTTCCAGCTGCTCAGCCAGCTCCGCCGTCAGCGGCTGCACCTGGACCCCCAGTTCACCCACTTCGCTGCTGTCCGCCTGCGCCACCTCCTGAGGGAATTCGGCGGCAGTCACGTCCAGCGTGACCTCTTTGCCATCCCGCATCACCACCAGACCATACGATTCTCCGATCTTCAATCGCTCTGCAATCGCAATCAGTTGCTGCCGCGAATTGATTTCCCGGTCGTTCAATCGCACGATCACATCCTGGACCTTCACTCCGGCCTTGTCTGCCGGTGAGTTTTTTCGCACTTCTGCCACCACCACACCGCGGCGACTGCCAAGTTCAAGCGCCCCAGCCAGTTCCGTGTTCAGGTCTTCCGGAGTCACTCCGAGATAGGCCCGGCGGACCTTGCCATCGGTCAGCAACTGGTCACCGACCCAGCGAGCCAGGCTGACGGGTACCGCAAAACCGATGCCGTCATAACCGCCGCTGCGAGTCTCAATGGCCGTGTTGATCCCGATCACCTCGCCCCGCATGTTCACCAGCGGGCCACCACTGTTCCCTGGATTGATGGCCGCATCCGTCTGCAGAAACTCCTGTCGAGAAGGCAGATTCTTCAGACCTCGGGACTTGGCACTGATGATCCCCTGAGTCACAGTGCTGTCCAGGCCAAACGGGCTGCCAAACGCCAGTACCCAGTCGCCAATTTCCACCTGAGCATCGTCACCCAGCGGGATTGTCGGCAAAGCCTTGTCCGGTTTAATCCGGACCACAGCCACGTCCGCGAATTCATCCGAACGCACATCCGTGGCCTTGTAATCCGTACCGTCTGCCAGCGACACAATAACCTCATCCGCGCCCCGGACCACGTGGGCATTCGTCATCACCACGCCTTTGGAATCAATGATAAAGCCGGAGCCTTCTCCGGTCGCAATACCTGGCGATCCCCCGCCCTGCCCCTGCTGCTGACGCATCCGCTCACGCAGATCACCGAAGAGATCTTCAAACGGAGTCCCCCCGAACTGCCGCCCGAACGGCGAGCCATCAAAGGGATCTGCCATCGCCTGCTGCGGCTGAGTCACTTTGCGGACACTGCGAATGGAGACAATCGCCGGCAGCGTTCGCTTCGAAACCCAGCGAAATGCAGTCGACAATTCCTGTGCGCGAGCCAGTTCGGCAGGGGCCGGGGCCTCATCTGCCGACAGCCCGCCCGACGCCTTCACCGCGTTCACCGAACCCAATGACACAAATCCCAGTATCCCCGCCGCCACAACGCTGGCCAGCAATGAAACTCGTTTCAATGACATGGAATTTCTCCTGTATCCCTGCTGCTGTCGCAAATCCCCGCCCGCCGGCATGCTCCCACTCGACCGCCAGCGCAGCCACTCCGGCCGTTTTAGTTGCCGGATGCGATGCGTCCCGACAAACATTTTGGAGAAATCAGGAGCACCCCCGGTTCTGCAGGCTTTTTTTCATGTTTCAGAATCTGCCTTGATCCATGTCACTCTGACCGAAATTCACCGACGGCGACGTCTGTATGAGGATTTCGCTCGACCCCGTGATGGTTCCGGCCTCGCCTGGATCTGCTCCCATCGATCTGCCAGAGCCTGCATGGTCTCGGTCACTCGCTGCTGATCCGCTGCCGCCAGGTCCGGAAACGCAGCAAAAGTGTCTGTGAGTTCCTGCATCATCGACATCTCTGAATCCAGGCCATACCCCCCGCCAGCGGCCCGCTCGTGCTGCAGGTCCTTCTGCACTTGGGTCAAACAGCTTTCGACCAGCGGCAACAACTGCGCCGCTGATAATTCCCCGGATCCCGGCATGACGTCGTTGTTGACCGCATGTCGTATCAGCGACATGCGTTCCACGTCGTCGGCCGCCTGATTCACCAGCAGCAGCTGCTCCGCAGTCAGCAGTTTGCGGGGAATCCAGGACAGCAGCAGCCCGAACAGCTCCTCACGCAGCGTGGCCGCTGAATTGCTCACAGCCAAATCCCCCAACGCGCTGCGGATACTTCGCGGCAGGCTGACGAACAATTTTGTAACTGTCTGCAACAAAAATGCGTCCGGCTCCTCCTGCTCGGCGGTCAGTTTCCTGATCGCCTCGACGAACGCAATCTGACGCTGACGTTCGTCATCAGACGCCATGGGAGCCGCCTTCAAAACCCTGCCAGCTTCCAACAGCAGCTGCTCGCGAGGCAAGTCAAGGACCGGTCGGACTGCCTTGACCACCGCCGGCTGCACCTGTGGCACCGGTTTCGGAATCCAGATTGAAACCAGCACCATCAGGACCAGAATGATCAGGACCAGACCGGCTGCGAAGAGCAACTCCGGCCATCGATTGCTTCTGTCCCGCTGTCGTTCTTCCGGTTCCTGCGACATATACAGAATGCTCCTGCTGCTGACCTGTTTTTCCGCATGAACCGTCGGATGTACCGCCCTCTTGCCCCGCTGCCATGGTCCTGAGGCGCTGCATCGCCCCGGTCCACGTCAGGCTTTCTGGCGCACGGAACGTTTTTTTCTGTTCTGAGCCATTCTTGCTTTTCTGACTCCGCAAGCCGTCTGATGCCCATGCCGGGTTCGTTCTGCCAGTCAAGATTCGGGATATACGTTTTGCGGAGCGAAACGCGACAATCTGCGGACTCACCACACTTTCGTCATCCCATCCTCGACTTCCCCGCGCTGCTCATTCGCAATCATTCCTGTTCAGTCGCGGTTCCACGCCGCCCTGCCGCAACTTCCAGCTCCGGCCTGCAGCAACCTGCTGCACCAACAGCATCACCATCAGCCCCGTCCATAGGCCCGCATCACGCCAGCCGAACAACTCCAGTCCCAGCACCAGCGATGTTGCCGGAACTCGCAGGGCCGCACCGAACACCGTCACAAAGCCCAGCCCCGACAGGAGTGCCACCGGCAAATCCAGCAGTCGCGACAAACTGTGGCCAAGTGTCGCACCAATATAAAACAACGGCGTGACTTCACCCCCGCGCAGGCCACTGCCCACCGTCACTGCCGTGAAGATCAGCTTCCACCACCAGCTCCACCAGCCTGCACCACCGGAGCTGAACACTGTGGCCAGGCTTGTCAGCTGCGGCTGCCCGGGATTGCCGTCCGCACCCAGCCCCAGGGCCTCAGTCTGCCCCGTGCTGCTGACCAGCAGCACCAGCACCAGGCCACCACAGACAGGTCTCAGCCACGAACGTCGAACGTGGCGAGTCAGTACTGCGCCCACACTTTCAGACAGCCCCACATACAGCCGCCCCGCCAGTACAAATGCCAGTCCCGCCGGCAGCAGCAGTCCGTGCAACTGCAGCCACGTACGCACTGAAAACTCAGTGCCACCGGCGATGCTGTAGTCTGCATGCGTTGTGCCGCAAGCGGTGGCTGTCAGATGGCCGACCACTGCCGCTGCGGCACAGGGGCCCAGTGCCTGCAGTCGCCAGCGCCCGGTTTGCGGCGCTTCACACGCATAAACAATACCAGCCAGCGGGGTTCCAAAGACAGCCCCAAAGCCACCGGCCAAACCGCTCTGCAGCAGTGTCTGCCTTCGAGTTCCCGAAAATCGCAGCCAGCGTCCCAGACCACCGGCCAGGCTGCCACCGATCTGCACCGCCGTGCCCTCACGCCCCGCCGATCCACCGCACAGGTGAGTCAGCAGGGTTCCCGCCAGAACCAGTGGCGCCATACGCAGTGGCACCACGCCCTCCTGATTGCGAATCTGCTCAAAAATCAGCCGATTTCCACGTTCCACTCCGCGTCCGGCCCACTGATACAGCAGTCCGGAAATCAGTCCCGCAAGGGGCAGCAGATACAGCAGATCCGGGAACTGCCAGAACGCCTCCGTCACCACGCGCAGCAGCCACAGAAACAGGGCGACACAAACCCCGGTGGCAGCTCCCAGCAGCCCGGCCGCCGCCAGACTGCTCACTGCCCCGGCAGCTCGCCAAACCGGTCTCGCCCTCGGTTCACCTGCAGTCATCCTCGTGCACCTTTTCTGCAGATCAGGGAGTCAGCGGTTTGGCTTCCGAAAGTGGACTGCCAAGCGACAGCAGCAGGCGTCGACCACTGCTCTCCACCACCACCTCCTGAGCACGAACCTCCACAATGGATCCGCTCATCGCAGCGGTATTGAAGGATTCTCCGGGGCCCGTACGAGTCACTCTGTCGGACAGCTGTTCCGTAATCCATACCAGAGGCTGACCGTTGCTGAATGTGATGGCGCTCACAAAAGTGTGTTTCAGGGGATCCACCGTGTTCAGGCCAACGGCGAAGATGTTCTGTGAGGCAATTGAAGCGTAGTCGGCGACAGTGGCCAGGGCCGGCAGAGTCCCAGGCTGAGAATTCAATTCATTGCCTTTGCGAGTCGGCAAAAGCACAGTGTCGATGGACACAGAGACATCAAAAATCGCAGTGCCCCCGGCAGGCGTCAGACTGAAGTTGGTGATCTGATGCAGCAAACCTGCTCTGGTGAACTGAAACAGAAAGTTGTTGAACTGCGGCAGCGAACCGCGGGCCCGCAGCGTAAACGGCAGCGAACGATAAAGCACTGAACCATTCCGCAACCGACGACTTCCTGGAGACCCGGAATCCACCACCGCATCGGTCATCTGAGTTTTTCGCAACAGTCCCAGCAGCCAGCTTCGGTAGGCAGTTCTGGCCGTCTCGGCATCAGCCGGCAGCGATTGTCGCAGCCACGAGTCGATTCGTCCGCCTGCAGCACGCAGGTCTGCCAACTGCTTTTCGCGGCTGCGAATGTCCTTCTGCAGCTGTGCTGTGCGAGCTTTTCGTTCCTGCAGCGGCCCCTGAATCAAAGACTGCAGCACCCAGTCACCCACACGCACGATTCCGATCAGGATCAGCACACCCAGCAGCAGTTGTTGTCGAGTCAGTTTCATGGCTGCACCCGTGCCTTCGTTGCGGGCTCAGGCCGGCCCGCGTTGCGGATCGTCAGCGTGGCCTGAAAACTGCCCTGCAGTTCCTTTCCCACCAGCTGCTCGCGAATACCCGGTATGCGAATGTCATGACGCTCGTCCCGCAGGGATCGTTCCATCTGAGCAATCAGTTCCGGAGGCCTGCCGATGCCACTGAAGGTGGCCACACTTGTGCCCGGGCCCGCTGCTGCGACACTCAGCTGCTGAACAGTGATTCCTGGGCGAGCGGGAATGCGAGTCGTGAGATCCAGCAGTTCATCGGGCCAGCTGAAACGGTTCTTTTCCCACGCGGTCATCGCCGTCACCAGGGCACGCCGGGGTTCTGTATCACGAATCAGCTCATTCAGTTCCTGCAGTCGTTCCGCCAGTCGCTGATTCTCCTCGTCAATTTCCTCGAACTGCGCCCGGACATAAGCCCCACCACCTCCGATCAGCAGCAGTGAGCCGGCAGCCAGTGCCAGCCAGCGACCGCGGCGGCTGCGCGGCGGCTGCGGTCGTCGCGGGGCTGCAAAATCAATCGCCGGCCGAATTCCCCGCGCCGCCTCACTGATTGCTGCCAGCAGCGGGGCATAATCGGCTGTGTCCGGAGCTGTCTCAGGCGAATTCGCGGCAACATCCATCGCCAGATCCAGAACCGAAACATGCTCCACTGCACACTGATAGTGATCTGCAAAAGTCTGAGCCAGTCCCTGAGTTTCCTCAGCTGCACCGATCAGAACAACCCGGGAAATTCGAGTCCGCTGCGCCAGATGACCACCGGCGGAAATCAGCGTTCTCTGAGTTTCCCCGATCAGAAACTGGGCTGCATCCGACTGCGGCATGCCCTTCGGCAGACGAATCGTACGCGACAACAAAGGCAGACCGTTAGTGCTTACCAGCACATCCGCCTGCTCTTCACCGCGAGCAACCAGCAGGGTGGTATCCACCGGTGTCTGCCCGTCCCAGGCACCAGCCATGTCCGGAGTCCAGGCAGTGGCTTCCCGAACTGCGGTGAAAGCTCGCAGGGCATGCGGGGCTGCCAGAATCGCGGTATTGCGACAACCACTCGATTCACGCAGGGCACGGATCTGAGATTGCTCTTCAGCCATGATCGCCATCGCGCTGACCGTGCGTGTGCCGTCAGCACGAGCCGGATAAGCGATGAAGTCCAGTGCAGACTCGTCCGTCAGCCCGGGCAAATTCTGCAGTGCCAGATTCTGAACCAGCGACGGCAGCTCATCGTCGGTCGCCGGCGGCACATCGAAGGTCGTCGATTCTATCGCCCCGCGACCAATCAAAATCAGCAATCGCTGCTTTTCACATCTGGTTTCCTGAACCACCGAACGCAACAGGTCCGCCGCCGCCGTCGCTGACTGTGGATCGGCCGGCAACCGCAGACCGGCATCCACCAACTTCAGCCGGCCACCGCGATCCGCATCGGCACAGGCAAATCTCAGCGCCCGGCCATTCCAGCGCACTGCGAGGAATCGAGCCATCACAAAGTCTCCGGTCTACTCATACCCCTTACAACGATCTCCCCACTCCCCACTGACAACTGATCACTGGTCAGACTGGACAGCGGAAACTCCAGTCGGTCTTCCGTCACATCCCTCCAATATACCCGCCTGGCAACACCCGACGCACCATCCACAATCAGTTTTCGACGCAGCAATGGTCCGCCCGCGGCACGAAACACAACAAGTTCCGCCTGAAACACATCTCCGGCGTCGGTGAGTTCCGGCAACACGGTTCGCCACTGGTCCACTGTCAATACCCCGGCTCGGACCGGCCATAACAGACTGCGACGCTCAAACGGCTGCAGGCGAGCCCGCTGGGCTGCCAGGCTGGCAGCCTGCTCAGGTGTCACGCCGGGCAGACTTCTCAGCACCTCTTCAGGAGCCTCCTGCAGACTCACACGGCCCACAATCACCGGCCCCGGTTCGGTACAAGCCACATCCGTCAACTGCCGAAACAGCAGGTCGGAATCGGCCTGAGTCGACTGCAGGGGACTGCGAACCAGCGTCGGCGGACGATTTCCCGCTGCCGGAACCAGCACCATGCCATCTACCAGCTCGCCCAGCGAACGCAGCCCGACCGTTGCCACCGCACCTGGCGGCAATGTGATCGCCTCCGCGGGTTGCTCCGACACCCCTGCAGGCGCCGCAGACGTCAGCCCGCTGACGCGTGCCAGTACCAGAAACTGGATCAGTGCTTCCGGCACTCGACCCTGCAATCCTGCTCGAATCGCATTCAGATCCGCCTGATTCACGTTGACTCTGACAGTCCCGTCCGGCTGCGACAATCTTTCGGCTGACCATACCGTCAGCAGCTCACTCAAAGGACGCACTGCACCTGCGACCGTACCCGTCTGCGACTCCGCCGAATCGGTTGCAAAGGTCTCGGCCGTAAGGTCCTGCTGCGGCACTGTCAGTACCGCTTCGCCTCCCTCCGCACCCGGCACAATGCCGGATCCGGCCGATCCGCTTCCCGCTGCTGAATTCGCCGCTGCCGTCGCTGACCCGGAACCAAACAGCAGCCTCGCACTCATGCCCCGCACCGCCAGCAACTGTTCCAGCCTCCCCGGCACCGCGTTGGCCGGACGGGTTGACAGTCCCAGTCCCTGGTAATACTCAGATTCGGCTCCCTGAGGCCGCTGCAGCTCGTCCGCATCGATCCAGTCCAGCAGTGAGTCCGCAATGATCTCCGTGACACCCGGCAGCCGCAGCAGAGCCTGCCGGCCGGCACCCGGAGTCGTCTGTTCCCACCGCAGCACAGTCGCCAGATGAAGTTTGGCTGATTCCGTCGTTACCCCGAATCGCAATCCCGGAACGCCCCCCACGGGACGGTCCACCGAGATGACTGAAAATCGCCAGACGTCGTCACCAGCCAGCAGGGATCGGGACTGCAGCTGTGCGATTGCTGTCGCGCCGTCTTCCGTCGAAACGGCTGGCTGTCCCGCGCCCCCTGCCTCCGCTCCAGCCGCCGCCACTGCATCAACCGAGCGTCCGCGAAACAAACCAGGGTTATCGGTCAGTCCCCCCAGGATCTCGCGACGTCGGCGAGGCTGATCGCAAAGCCATAACAGCTGTGATTCGGCTGAGACCATCGTGTGCCGCGCCTGCAGCAGAGAACCGTGCAGACGCACGGCCTCATACTCCGTCGACATCGCTGACAGAAATCCAAAACCTGCCAGGGACAGCATCACGACCAGTACCAGCACAACAATCAGCACAACGCCCCGCCGGGGCCACTGATGAAGCTGACAGCCACCGCGTTTCATGGCAGTCCCCCCGGCAGACTGTCAGCGGACTCCGTCAGCCCCGGCATCGCTCCGGTGATCGGCTGCAGAATCAGAGTTCGCTCAAGCAGCTCCATCGGCACCGCCGACTCCGCAGACCGCATACCTGCCGGCGACGCCTCCGTGATCACCCCGCTTGTGGCATCTGCTGCCAGCACACCGCCGACTGAAGTGCTCTGCTGCACCTGAGCACTGAGTCGTTCGGCTGCGGCGGTCGAAACCATCCACATGCGCAGACGCACCGCCACCGGCAATCCTCCCTGGGCACTGCTGTTCCACGAAGACTGCCAGCGACGACCATCAAAATACTCAAACTGCACCGCCGTCGCTTCCGGAATCCGTTCTTCATCCAAAGGCGCGGGCGATACCAGCGGCACTTCTGCTGCCGTGAAATCCACCGACAAATCCGCTCCCGGTTGAACCGAGTTCGTACTTTGTTCACGCACCAGCTGCTGCAGAGTTGTCCCGTCCCAGACCTGGCGAGTCAGGCCCGTGTCCGGAAGCACGGACTGAGGATCGGCAGGATCCGAGACGGCTGGGCTGCTCGCCGAACCCCACGGACGAAACTGCCAGACAATGACGCGCACCAGCGGAGGTGTCGATGCCGTTGCTGGGGGCCCCGCGGACTCCGGAGCCGACTCATTTCCCGCAGCCAAAATCGCCGCCGTTCCTGACTCAGTCAACAGCGAATCGCTCGGTCCCGCCGGCGTTTCAGGTCCCGCTGCCGGAACAGTCTCCGGAGACATACCGTAATCCGGTTCGGCGGCCACTGCCGCAGGGACCACCAGTCGCAACAGAGTCGACGTGCCCGTCAGCGAAAGCTCCGGCACTCCCCTCGACTGGTTCGGCAGACCCAGTGACTGCAGCCAGGCGGGCAGGTCCGCAGCCTCCGGCTCCGGTTCCATCGCCAGCGCCAACGGATCTTCCGTGGATTGCTCAGGCACTGGTTCGACATCTGTGGTCATAACATCCGCCGCGGATTCCAGAAACTGGACCTTCCGTCCGGAATCCAGCAGGGCCACCGACTCAAGGTCGTCCTGCAGCAATGCCATCAGGCTGCGTCTCAATTGTCGTTCCTCAGACTGCACACGCCCGGCTGTCAGCCAGGCATTGTACATCGAAAGCAGTCCCCAGATGACGGTCATCAGCGTCGCCGTCAGGACGGCAGCAATCAGCAATTCAATCAGTGTGTATGCTGATCGATCAGGCGTGCTGCGGATGGCGGAATCGCGTCGCTGAATGCCGTTCGGTGTCATGGCTGCAGAGTCTCCTCGGGAGCACGCTGCCAGAAGGGGTTCTCAAAAGCCCCTGCCGGTGCCGGGCCGGAAATCCAGCGAGTCAATGCGAAACGGCGACGGCGCACCCGCTGCTGATCACCTTCTGCCACCTCCACGGTCAGGATCCACATGCCCGGGAACGCTGCCTGCGGCTGCATACGCACGGAATATCGCCACGGCACTGCTGCATCAATTGTGGCTGCGACGGCAACTGCATCCGTCGCACCTGAACCCGCTGCTGCGCCAGGCACTGCAAACGAACCCGCCGGCGTCTCAATAACCGGTTCAGCAGGCTGCAGGAGCACAGAGTCCAGCGGTACCAGCGGCTGATCTTCAGCCGCCACCAGGGGACGAGCCCCCAGCAGCAGTTCGTTTAAGGTCTGCTCGCACAGACGCTGGGCGGTATCCAGAGTCTCAGCGGCCTGCGACTGCTCGCGCCCCATTCCCGCCAGCCGGGACAGTACCACGGCAGCACCCATCAGCATGGCCGTTGCGATGATCACTTCCAGCAGAGAAAATCCGCCGGGTTGTTCGATGCTGCCGGGAACGGTCCGCAACGCTCCCGACACCCGAAATCTCTGTCGACAGCTCATGGCAGCACCTGTTCGGTCGCCTGCATGACCGGTTCCGGTACCGCTGAGTCCGTTGCCGCAGCGACGGCGCTCGGCTCAGTCACTGCGGGTCGGAATGGAGCTGTGCTGCTGGCCATGCCCGTCAGGCCACGAATTGCGAGGTCGATGACAAACTGACGCTGCCCGTGCAAACGCAATCTGTGGCTGGAGGTTCGGCCGAGGGCTGAAAAAGGCACACGCTCGGACAGGCCGCTTCCAGCCGCTGGAAATGTCACACCCTCCGGCAATCGGTCACTGCGCAGCACAATCGCCGCCGGCACTGCAGCAGCAGTCTCAGCGCCAGCGGATTCGAGGGGCATTGGAACGGGCACGGGAACGGCAGGTTCCGTGCCGAGCTCCGGACTTGCCGCGGGCTGCACCGCAGCGGCTTTTTCAATCCACCACGTTTGACCACCCGGCTCAAAACGGAACCACACCGGGACCCCTTCGCGGATCGCCAGAGCCCTGGACTTGGCCAGTGCCGCCTGAACCTGTTTCGCCGCGCCCGTCAGACGACTTTTGTCGAGCACCCCGCGCATCGTGGGCTGCACCAGTGCCGCCAGTGCCGACAGCACAGCCAGCACAATCAGCAGCTCCACCAGCGAATAGCCATGCCGCGACATGTTCGATCCCGTTTGCCCGACCCGCGAAGGCCTCTGCTGCCTCCTGCCAATCTCTGGGTGAGAGGAACACTCGCCCCTGAAATCACCCCATCCCCAACCGACTCAATGCCTCGCACAGCATGTTATCCCCGCCCGTCCCGGCTTCCTGCCGTTCGCGCCCCTCAGCTGCCAAACTGACCACTGAAAACTGAAAACCTCCATCATTCTTTCCCTGCGGCCTCGCCGTCTCCAGTCCAGCTCACAATATCGTCGTCCGTGTTCTCCTGACCGTCCGGACCCCAGGACCAGATGTCCGGGACATTGATCTTGTTGTGCGTCGGAGGATATTCGTAGGCATAGTTGTTGCCCCAGGGATCCTTCGGCAGAGTTTCTGTTTTCAGATACGGGCCGTCCCAGGACCCACCCGCGGTTTCGCTGCCCGCTGCAGCCGCATCGCCACCAGACGACTCCGATGCTTCACCACTGGCAGATCCCGAACCACCTGCGTCGCCCGGTTTCGACACCAGAGCAGTCAGGCCTTCTTCCGTCGATGGAAACTTATTCATATCCACCGCATAGCGTTCGAGGGCAGACTGAAACATGCCAATCTGAGTCTTCACGGCGTTGACATCCGCCTTCTGTTTGCTGCCCAGCAACCGTGGTCCAATCAGCGATACCAGCAGCACCAGAATCGCCATCACGATCAGCAGCTCGGTCAGAGTAAAACCGTGACGCACTGCACCCGTTGTCAATTTCTGTCGTTTCATGTTCAATTCCTTTCATCAGCTCATCGAAGTACTCATCTCAAAGACCGGCAGCAGCAGTGCCACGATCACGAACAGCACTGCGCCGCCCATGACCATCAGCAAGGCCGGCTCAATCAGTCGGACCATCGTGTCCAGCTGTCGAGCCACTTTCCGATCAATTCCGTCCGCCACATTTCCCAGCACTCTTTCCAGATTGTTGGCTTCTTCTGCAATACTGATCATCGCCATGATTCCCGGAGGAATCAGACCACAACGGGCCAGCGGAGTCGACAGGGGTTCGCCCGCGGAAATATTTTCCGCTGATGTGCGAATGGCCCGCGCCAGGACGACGTTGCCGGACGAATCACAGCTGATCTGCAGCGCCTTCAGCATCGGTACTCCGTTCCGCAGCAGAGTCCCCAGAATTCGACAAAACCTGCTGACAGCACTGTTCAGCGAGATGGGGCCAAAGATCGGAACGCGAGTTTTCGTGCGATCCAGCAGCTCCCGACCACGCTCGGAAGCAGCCCAGCGTCGCAGCAGGGCCAGTCCGCCACCCGCTGCCAGCAGCACAAACAGCCCGAATCGCCCGAGGAAATCGCTGAGCCACAGCAGGGCAATCGTCGGGGCCGGCAGAGTCCCCTCGCGTTCCAGCTGAGCAAACAATTCGGAAAACTTCGGGACAAAAAACACGATCAGGACCAGCGTGACAGTAAAGCCCGCTCCCGCCAGAAACATCGGGTATGCCATCGCGCCGCGTATCTTCGCCCGCAGCTCCTCCTGACGCTCCAGAAACTCGGCCGTCTGCTGCAGGGACGCTTCCAGAAACGCACCCTCCGTACCCGCTCGCACAATCGAAAGCGTCAGGTCACTGAAGACATCGCGATGAGCAGCCATGGCTTCCGGCAGCTGACGCCCATCTGACACCTTTGTGCGAATGTCCTGCAGCACCTCCTTCAGATGCTCGTGAGTCACCTGGCGGGACAGCAGGTCCAGTGCCTGCAGCAGGGGCACACCGTTCGTCAGCAGGTCGGCCAGCTGAGTCAGTGTTGCCGCAAGTACATCCGGCTTCACACCGCGCTGCAGCTTCAGGGACATGAACGGGGCTTTGGACGGAGTCACCGAGAGCGGACTGAGCGCTCGCTGAGACAATAGCGCCAGCACGTCCCGACGCGAATCCGCTGTCATCACGCCGGAGACGTTCTGACCGGACATTGTGCGAGCTTTCCAGGCAAACTCAGGCATCGCTGCAGACTCCGCACACAGCCCTAGTCTGCCTTGGTCACCCGCAGCACCTCTTCGATGCTGGTCAGGCCCCGCGACACCTTCAGCCAGCCGTCCTGACGCAGAGTCCTCATGCCGGATGCGATTGCCGCCCGGCGAATCTCCGCCGTGCCCCGCTTCTCAGCCGCCAGCTGCCGAATCTCATCGTTCGTTACCAGCAACTCGTAAATTCCCAGGCGACCGGAATAGCCGGTGTTGCGGCAGTGACGACAGCCAGTGGCTCGGTAAATCGGCGACTGAGCTGTGTAGTCGGACAGCGGGAAATCACCAGGCACTTCATCCGCAGACGGCATGTAAGGCTCACGACAGTGGCGACACAGCGTGCGCACCAGACGCTGAGCCATGATGCCCTCAACCGTGCTGCTGATCAAAAATGGTTCCACTCCCATGTCCGACAGTCGCATGAAGGCGCCCGCCGCGTCGTTCGTGTGCAAAGTACTGAAGACCATGTGGCCCGTCAGACTGGCCTGAACTGCGTTCTCGGCCGTTTCAAAGTCACGAATTTCACCCACCAGCACCACGTCCGGGTCATGTCGCAGAATGCTGCGCAGACAGGCCGCAAATGTCAGACCCACCTTGTGATTCACCTGAATCTGATTGATGCCCTCCAGCTGGTACTCAATCGGATCCTCGGTCGTGATGATCTTGTTCCGCTCACTGCGGATTTCAGCCAGTGAACTGTAGAGCGTCGTAGTCTTGCCGGAACCCGTCGGGCCCGTCACCAGCACAATCCCGTGCGGCAGCCGAATCAGCTCGCGAAACTTCGTGCAGGTGTCCTCCTCCATCCCCACGCCGGACAGCGAAAACTTCATCGCATCCTTGTCCAGCACTCGCATCACCACCCCTTCGCCATGCAGCATCGGAATGATTGAGACTCGGATGTCCACCTCACGCCCCGAAACTCGCAGTTTGATCCGACCGTCCTGCGGGACTCGCTTTTCTGCGATGTTCAGTCGAGCCATGATTTTCAGGCGGCTGAGAATTGCAGCCTGAAAACGATTCAGCTCCGGAGGCACAGGCTGGTTCTGCAGCACCCCGTCGATTCGATAGCGAATCTTCATGCCGGCTGCCTGAGCCTCCATGTGAATGTCGCTGGCTCGCGCCGTCACCGCCTCAGTCAGAATGTCATTCACCAGCCTCACGACGGATGCCTGCTGAGCCATGGCAGCGGCTTCCGAATCCTCAAATGACAGATCCCCCGGCAGCTCAACTTCGTCGTCAGCAGACGCCTGCGCCATCAGGCCGTCAAGCGTCTGAGCACCCACGCCAAGATGCAGTTTGATCAGCCCGGCCACCTCTGTCGGCAGCGCCGTACACACCGTGACAAACAACCCCGTGGCCTCCGCAACCGCGTCCGCCGCCTGAACGTCGAACGGGTTCGAAAGGACGATTCGCAGAGTCTGCTCGGTGCGCGACACCGGGAAAATCCCATGCCGGTGAATCAGCCGCACCGGGAAATCCTGCAACAGATCACGTGATGGCTGCTCACGACTGAGATCGATCACCGGCAGTGACAACGCCTGAGCAATCGCGCGGAGTGCATCAAGGTCGGTGGCGTAACCAAAGTCACGGCACACACCAGCCAGACCGCACTGGACAAATGCACGCTGCACGTCGTCCAGTTGGCGAGCCTGCAGGCGGCGCGGTCCTTCACGGAACGTCGCAGGACGCTGTATCAGTGAACTCATGGCAGGTTTCCACACAAAACACAGCAAACACCGCAAGCCGTCAGAGAATGGCAGCAGTCACCGTGTTGGCAGGTAAAATTCGGGAAGGATTCTTCACCCGGATGTCAGAAGACAATGGGCTGAAGAGAAAATTCGCAGAGTCAGGCAGGAGATTCAGGCGGGACCGCCGGAGTCCAGGCACCAGCGGTGGATTGAGGATCCAAAGTATGTGTAATCCAGAGCGACAGAGCGATCAAGGGGCAAGTGGCAAAAGGCTGGGGTCTGCCGAGGATTACACGAGATGAGATCGTCATTTCCGGATTGGGAAAATGCGGGCGGAATCCGCTGACACCGGGTTTCACGAATATTGGAACTGCCTTTTTGGCAGTTTCGGGATCGCCGGCGGCGCCCAGAGCAGATTTCAGGCCCGGGGGGAATCAGAGCACACAGTCGCTCAGCTGCTGCCGCAGACTGGCGGCAGATCGGGATTTCGTCCAGACGGGCAATTTCAAAAATCTCTGCTCGCAGGCATACAGCAGCCGAGCAGGCTCGTCTTGCTGGGCCTTCAGACGAGCATTGTAGTCGATGAGTTCTTCAGGTGACTGATGAATCATTGCGAAGGCTCCGACTGCGTCACAAGGTTGTTGTCAGGGGGGCATGTCCGAGTCCACTCTGGCGGTGGCAGAGCAATCGCAATCGTCAGAGCCTTTCGTCTGGTTTACCACCGGCATTGGTTGATGCAATAGCAGCCGGGTGCCAGCGTGTTTTGTGGTGTGTTGAAGGTGAACTCAGGACCGGCCCGCAATCAAGCGGTGCTGTAAGTCGGCCGAGATCTGACTCAGTTCCTGCATGGTGCAGGCGGCAAATTGGGAGTCCGTCCAAACGGGCAGCATCAACAGCTTTTGCAGCAGCAGGATCTCGCCTTTCACCCTGCCTTCCTCTCTGCCCTGTTCCCTGCCTTCCTCTCTGCCCTGTTCAATTCCCTGCTGCTGAGCATACAAGAGCCGCGCGCGGTCGTCTCGCTGGGCCTTCAGACGAGCATTGTATTCGATGAGTTCTTCAGGTGACTGGGCAATCATCTCGAGCACTCCGGCGGCTTCCGTAAATACCTCGTCGGGAAACAGTTCGTGTATCTGTTCGGATGTCAACTGGTCTGCGTGGCACAGGAACCACGCCCAACGCTCCAACGCGCTTGCATCATACAGCGTTTCCGCCGTCACATGAAGATGGTTTAACTGCAAAAGATGAATTTGCAGATCGTCCGTCAGTGTCAGTGTATGAGATTTTTCCCTGAGCCGGAAATCCAGATGCAGCACCGGCGGAGCCGCAAACATCTGTCCGGCCAGCACACAAATGCAGATCGAAGGCCGCAGGTCACTGTAATCCTGACCCTCCTTCATCTGCTCAACATAAGCCCGACACGTGTAGTAGGTCAGCCTCTGAGCCATCCCGGCGGGCATCAGGATCTGAACCTCAATATTCAGCTGCCGACCATGCTCGTCAATGGCCAGAATGTCCAGAATGCACAGCTTGCCATCGGCATTTTGCCGCAACCGGATCGGGTTGAGGAAGCGGATGACCGTAATACGCGGTTGCCCGGTCAGGACCGAGTTCAGAAAGTGAATTGTGATTCGAGTATTGTGTTCACTGCCCAGCAGCTTTTTGAACGCGTAATCAACAAGCGGGATGATACCGATGGCCATGTGACGCTCCCGAGCAGTCAGATGCTGCACCACAGTGTATGTAGTGCCGTTTCTTTTGGACTCACCCACGGGTATACTTCAATAATCTACTGTATCAAGCGGAATCTGCGAAAATTGGCAGACGAATTCCGCACCTCCGGTCGGCAGTGCCGAGCACCACATCAAAAAAATGCCAACTGCCCAAACCACGGGTTTTGCAGGACAGATCTCGGGCTAAAGCCCCAGCTGCATCAATTCCTATCCATTCGTGGTTGAGAACATTCCTGTTACCACGCAACCATGCCTTCGCGTCTTCGCAAGAGCCGGGTGTCGCTGTGCCGGGTGCTCGGGCTGGAAAGCCCGAGCTACATGTATTCGTGTCCATTCGTGGTTCAAAACCGCCCCGTCGCGTTTCCTCCCTGCCCCTCCCCGGCAAAGCTGCTTCAGGATGGATCTCGGGCTGGAAAGCCCGAGCTACCTGTATTCGTGTTTCATTCGTGTCCATTCGTGGTTCAAAACACCTGTATTCGTGTTTCATTCGTGTCCATTCGTGGTTCAAAACACCTGTATTCGTGTTTCATTCGTGGTTCAAAACACCTCCATTCGTGTCCATTCGTGGTTGAAAACCCACCTCCCATCAACGCCCCAGCACCTCGTCCAGCACCTGCATCACACGCCGCGAATTCGTCCGCTCAAGCGGCACCAGACGCACACTGCGAGCCCGTGAAGCACTCGATGTGTCATCCAGCTGACGCACCAGCTCACGAATTTCCTCGATCAATGTCTGCGGCGCCTTCAGCACCAGCGAATTCGTCTCCCGCTGCACCTCAACCGTCAGCAGCGGAGCCGATGACTGAGCATTGATCTGACGCAGCACGCTGGCCACAGAACTGTCAATCCCCGCAGGAATCTCAATCGCACGGCGACTGCCACCCGCACTCAATTCCGTCCGATACACCCCCTGAATCACGTCCTCAATCTCCGCCGCATCCGCATGCCGAACTTCCACCACCTCCGTCCGAAAAATACGCCCCGAATCCGGCAGCTTCTCCGTGTCCAATATCTCCAGCAACTGCTCAATCCGATCACGGTCCGTTCGAGATCCATACACAATCAGCGCATTCAGGCGAGTCTCCGGGACAATCACCACAGAGCCAAATGCCAGCAAACCCGCTCGACTGGTATACACCGACTGCAACGTCTCCGAAACATCCTCCGCACCCGCGTTCCTTAACTGATACACCGAAAAATCCCGACCACGCTGACCTCCCGCTCGCGAAAATGCCGTCCGCACAATCGACTCCAGCTGGTCCAGTGCCCCGGAATCCTCAGACGCTATCGTGATTCGATCCACACCCGGAATCACCACCACCGCCGGTAACTCGTCAGCCCCGGACACAACATCCGCCCCAACCTGCGATGCTCCGCCCGGCAACTCGTCCTGCAGACCACACGGCGACCCGGATACCGGTGCCGGCGCAGGCGCAGGTGCCGGCTCAGTCCCACCACCACTACTACCGCCCGGCTGCAGCACGCGCAGCGGATTCCGCCGAATTCGCGGCCACAAATCCTGAATCCTCCGCACCGCACCATCCACATCACCAGTCACCGGTATCACTCGCACACCGCTGCCACCACCCCCGACCGCAGCACCCGCAGCAGCACCACCAGACTCCGACACCACCGCCGGTTCACCCATCTTCTGCAACAACAGTCGGATGTCCTGCAACTGCTTCCTCGTCCCGCGCAGCAGCAGCTGCTGACTGTCTTCGTCCGCCTGAATCGTCGGATAGTCACCGGTCTTCACATAGCTGTCACCGTACAGGCTCTCAATCGCGTTCTGAGCTGATTCGGCACTCAACACCCGCAGCGGAATCACATCCATTTCCTTCGGATCGCTCTGCTGCAGTCGCTCCATCACTCCCTTCACCGCCGCCTGACCGGCAGCCGTTGTGGAAATCACCAGCTGCTGAGTTGCTCTCTCCCACGAAATCAAAGCCGCCGGATCCAGCGACTGCAGCACGTCCCGCACCACCTGCTCCGCCGTATCTCCGTTCATGCCCGGCAAGGCATACATCTCCACCTGTCGCGGTTCAGCAGCAGCCGGCGGTTCCAGTTCGGACACCAGCTTGGCGATCACCGCATGCTGCTCAGGCCGCGCCACGGCAATCAATGCCCGCGCCTGCTCATCCACCGAGATCCGTACATTGTCCGTGCGATTGAACAGCGACTGCAGCGCGATCGAAAGAGAGCTGCCATCCGAATTCCGCAGCCGATACGTTCGCGGCTCAGCCGTCACAGCCGGCGTCTTCCGCACCATCATCTGCTGCACCACACGTTCCACCGTCTGATGCTGCTCGGCTGTTGCTGTCGCCACCAGCACCTCCTGTGACGTATCCGTCACAAACACCGCGTCCGGATACAGCCGCTCCAGCACTTCCTGCGCCTCGTCTGCTTCGTACGGACGCAGCCAGTAGCTGCGAGTATCCAGGCTGTTGCCGCCAGTGCCCCCGGATTGCCCCAGCATCTGCTGCACCTGCTCACGCACTGCCGGCATTTCGGCTGCCGGAGCACTGATGAACAACTGCCGACCAATGCGGTCCGGAGTCACCGTGACGGCCGCCGACAACACCGACTGCAGCGCCTGCTGGGCTGCCAGTCCGTCCATCATGCCCAGCCGAAACACAGCCAGCTCCCGCGGCTCCGCGGCCGCCGGAGCCTGATCAAGCTGCTCGATCAGACCGCGAATCTCCACATGCTGGTCCTCCTTCGCCACCACCACCAGCCGCCCCGTACGGTCATTGCCCGTAATCCGAATGCCGTCAAATCTGGTGTACAGCGACTGCAGCAGCGTCTGCACATCCACGGCACCCGCATGCTTCAATTCATAAATCTGCGGCACGGCCACCGCACCTTCCAGCCCCTTGCCCTTCAGCTCATCCGTAATCTTCTGAATTGTCACATGCTGCTCCGGAGTCGCCGTGGCGATCAGCAGCTTGCGATCAGCATCAATAAACAGCCGTGCATCCGGGTACATCGCCAGCAGCGCTTCCTGAGCTTCGTCGGCGTTCGGAGCACCCACGAAGTAGGTGCGAGTTTCCCGGCCCGGGCCAGCCAGGCCCTCGGTAATCTGCTGCAGCATCCTTGCAATTTCCGCCTGCTTCTCGGCCGTCGCTCGCACAAACAGCTGCCGCCCGCCCGCGTCCGCCGTCACCTGCACTGTCGCGTCCACCAGCGGCTGCAGTACCTGCAGCACGGCGGCCGGAGTACTGCCTTTGAGCGGATACACCTGCAGCTGAACAGCCGGAGCCACAGTCTGCGGAGCCAGCTGCTGCAGGACCTCGTCCACCAGCTGATGATCCCGCGGCGCAGCATTGACCAGCAGCCGCCGACCAGCTTCATCAGGCGTCAGGGTCGCTCGCGGGGCCAGGGGTGTCAGAGTCGCCACGGCGACCGCCGCTGTCAGGCCCTGAGGCAGCGGATGACTCTGCAGTTTTCGCTCCCGCTCGCCCTCCGGCAACTGCAGCTCCTGCAGCAGTGACTGCACACGCTGCTGTTCTGATTCAATCGCCGTCACCAGCAGCCTGCGATTCACAGCATCCACTGTCACCGTGGCCTTCGGAACCTGCACAGCCAGCAACTGCGCGGTACTGGTCACATCCAGTCCCTCAACCGGATGAATGCGAAACTGCTTTTCGGCCGGCTGAGCCTGCAGTGCCTGCAGCAGCAGACTCACCTGCTCATGCTCAGCCGCCGCGGCCATGACCAGCAGTCGCTCCCCGGTCGGATCAGCCACCACCTGCGCCCTCGGCACTGTTGTCGCCAGCAGCGAAACGGCCTGAGTCGACTGCAGCGCCGGCACCGGATACACCTGCAGCGTGCGATTGGCCAGCACATTGCCAGCCTGAGAATCCAGCTGCTCAATCAGGTCACGCACGGACTGCTGCTCGTTCGCCGTCCCAAAGACCACCACCCCCCGTCCCGCAGAATTGAGACTGACACGGGCGGTCGGAGTCAGGCTGGCCAGAATTGTCAGAATGGCGGTGGGCTCCACATGCTGCAGCGGGTAGTTGACCACTGAACGCAGGCCACCCTGAGGCTGCTCAGCCAGCAACTGCTGCAGCGAATCACTCACCTTCTGCTGATCAGCCGCTGTTGCCCAGACCACCAGACGACCGGAACCCGAGTCAATGCGGAACTGGCCGTCCGGGGCAATCAGCTTCACCGTCGCCAGAAACTGGTCCGGATCGGCCACAGCAGCCGGATACAGCTTCAGCACCGGCTGCATGTCCGGTCCCTGATTGGTCTCCAGCTGCTGCAGAATCGTCCGCGCTTTGGCCTGCTCAAAAGGAACAGCGTTCACAGAAATCTGCCGCGCCTTCGCATCCACAACCACCGTACCCGAAATAATCTGCTTCAGCACCGTGGCGGCCTGCTCGGGGTTGGCATGAGTCACAGGATAAACAATCAGCTCCGGCGGACCGCTGGCGGCCGCAGCCGATGCCGGAATGCGACCGACAACCGTTTCAATCAAACGCAGATTGGCCACCGTGTCCGACACCATCAGCTGCGAAGTCTGCGGCAGAGCCTTCACCTTGCCGTATGTCCCCAGCAGCGGCTGCACTTCCGTCACGACAGTTTCCGGCAAACGATTCTCCAGAGGAAACAGCACTGTGACGAATTCAAAACGGCCGCGAGTTGCCAGCTCGGTCGGACTGATCCGGGGAATCGCACCCTCCGGCAATCCGGACTTCAGATCCAGACACATCAGCATCCGCTCGCGACGCACCAAAGTGAAACCCTTGGTCAGCAGCCAGCCGTTCAGCAGATCAATCGCGGCGGTGGTGGAGTAATCTTTGGAGTCTGAGTAGCTGAAGACACCGGGGGGCGGAGTTTCCATGACCAGCGACAGATCGGCCTCGCGAGCGACCCAGTCGAGCACTTCAGGCCACTTCTGAGCCCGAAAGTTGAACCGCAGCTGTTTTTCACTGAACAGAGCCACAAACAGTCGCTGCTGATCTTCCGTCAGCAGACTGCGAAATGCCGCATCCGACTGCTGCACCGCAGCCGCTCGACCGGCCTCATCCGTCGCAGCCGTCAAAGCCGCCTGCCGCTGCTCCAGCAACTGACGCATCTGCCCGGCCTGCTCAACCGAAAGACCCAGCGCCGCAGCGATCCCCGGATCTGCCAGTCGAGCAAAATCGACAACCGGTGCCGCAGCTGCAGCCGGAGCCGTCTGCGCCCACAGCCGTGCCGACTGAGTCGAACAGAGACACAGCAGAAAAATAACACCCCGCGCGAAAGACATGGTCTTCATGCGAACACTTCTTCTACTTCTACAGGCGGGAAAACTCAGGCGGGAAATCACTGTCGTCAAACCAACACTCATCCACTGCAACACAATTCAACACTGCCAGGCCTCCGGACCCGCACCCCGAATTTCGCGGCACCAGTCTGAAAACTGAAAACTGAAAACTGACAACTGAATCCCCCCCTCGCCGCCATCGGGGGAGAGGGGTCGGGGGTGAGGTGGCAATTGCCTCCCCGCCACAGATTACAGAACCCAGAACTTTTAAAGTAGTAAGCCACCTCCGCGTCCGCTGAGTCTGCTCAGCAGGCTCCATCAACAGAACTCGGGCTGGAAAGCCCGAGCTACCTGTATTCGTGTTTCATTCGTGGTTCCAAACCAGCCCCTTCCGTTTCCTCCCTACCCCTCCCCGGCAAAGCTGCTTCAGGATGGATCTCGGGCTGGCAGTCCGAGCTACCTGTATTTGTGTTTCATTCGTGTCCATTCGTGGTTCAAAACCACCCCCCCATTCGTGGTTCCAACCAATCAGTCTAACTTTCCCGCGACCCATTGCCACAGAATTCCCACACCCCCCGCCGCCACACACAACACCACGCACCGGTTCTTACGAATCACACGACCACAACGCACCGGAACTGCCGGATTCCCAAATTCGCGGGAATCTGCAGAATCTGCCGCAGTGCTGCCAAAAATGCACATTCCTGCCACCTGTACACTGATTTTTCGGCAGCTTTCTGCTGCCCGACGTCTCGCGCCCGCTTGCTGCAACCGCGATTCCCGCCCCGCCTGACCGGCCTCGTCTGGCTCCCGCACCGCACCTCAGCTAGCCTCACCGCCCTGCCCTCGCTCGGTGTTGCCCGAGCCCCTTTCAGAATGAATCTCGCCCGGATCCGGAATTCCCCCCATGCCGTCGCTACGCATGACATTTCTGACGCTGCTGCTCTGGCTGGTCACCTGTACCAATGCCCCCTCCGCCACAGCTCAGGAATTGTCCACACTGCGTAGCTATGCCGTGCCCGCAGGTCGCGCTGCCGAAGCTCAGCGCATGCTGCGGGAACTGGCCGGACCGGATGCCGACGAGGCCACAATCCAATTCGACGAAGACAATCAGCAGCTGCTGATCTCCGGTTCGCCCCAGCTGCACACACTGACCAAACAATTGCTGCAGCAGCTGGCTGCCACTGCCGACACCGCGGAAACTGCTGTCGTCCCACCTCGCGCTCCGGCCCGACCGGTCAGCGAACCGCCCGTACTGAAAACCTATCGTACGGAATCGGAAAGTGCCCGCAGTCTGCTGCCGGTCGTCCGTCGCATGGCCGGCAACGGGGCTCGAGTCACTCCGGGACCGGGCGATGATCTGCTGTATATCTCGGCGGCCCCGGCGGTTCACAGGCGGCTGCTGACGATGCCGGAACTGCAGGCGGTCGATGCCGAGCAAACCGCTGCAGCGGAACCCCGATCAAACACCGTGCGGTCCGCCGCAGCCCCGGCACCACGCACCGTGAGTCTGCAGGCCCTGACGGTCGCAGAAGCCGTTGATTCGTTGTCCACAATGCTGGGCGACAACCTGCGCCAGGTTGGCAGTCAGTGGGTCGTTCAGAAAGGGCGAACTCGACGCGCTGCGCTGCTGGTACAGCCTGCAGCCAACAGCATCTCGGTCTCCGGTGACCCGCAGCTCAGTGATCAGTTGTGTCGACTGCTGACGCAGCTGGATGCCGCTCGGGATTCGGGCGAAGCGGATGCCATTCATTTTGTCAGTTTGTCGCAGATGGAACCGGCCGTGGTGCAGCGCGCCGTCAGATTGTGGCAGCAGGCTGCCGGGCAGTCGCCGCAGCCCGAGGTGCCCACCGACAGTCCGAAATCTGACGGTCAGTCAGCGGAAGGCAGCGAGATTCCTGAGCAGGGAAGCACGCGTCGATCGCGACCTCTGCGGATGGCCTCATTCAGTTCGCAGCAGGCTGCGACCGGGCAGGCCGGAGTGGATGAGCCTGCCGGGGCGGACGAGCCCGCCGGGACACCGCTGCGGCGACCCTCGGCCGATGTGCAGGTCGAAGCTCTGCCCGATCTGGACGTCATGATTCTGCGCGGACGTGATCCGGATGTGGAAGAACTGTCGCGTATTATTCAGGAGATTGAGCGGCTCAGTCTGGAGACCACTCCGGAAATTGAAGTGGTTTATCTGCAGCATGTGCGGGGAGAGAATTTGAATGAGCTGATTGAGGATGTGCTGCAGGATCTGACCGGGCCATTGCAGGGGCGAGTTTCCATCACGCCGCTGGTCAAACCCAATGCCCTGCTGCTGGTAGGCTGGGGTGAAGCGGTCCAGGCGGCGAAAAGGCTGGTGCAGAAGCTGGACGAGTCTGTGATGCCGGAAACGCAGCTGGAGGTGTTTCGGCTGAAGCGAGCTTCTGCGGCGGCGGTGGAAGCGACGATCGCCGAATTTCTGAACAACCGCGGCGGTCTTGGTCCTGAAGTCACGGTGACGGCTGACAACCGCACCAATTCACTGCTGGTCAATGCTGCACCGCGGGATCTGGCCGAGGTGCGGATGCTGGTTGAGCAGCTGGATGTGGACAGCAGTGAGTCTGTCAATCAGGTGCGAATTGTGGTGCTGAAGAATGCCCTTGCTGCGGATGTTTCCGTCACGATCAATGCCGCGCTGCTGGCGGCGCGAGGCGGAGCGGCGGCTGGTGGTGCCACCGGACGAAACGCTGCCCTGGAACTGCTGCTGACACAGCCGGATGGCAGTCGCATAGCGGCAGCCGGGATGCTGGAAGATGTTCGT
>SXXK01000191.1 GCA_005791255.1 Planctomyces sp. | reverse complement strand
GACTGAATGACAATCACAATCAGTCACTGGCCCGCGAACTGCTGCAACATGTCGAAGCAGCCACCGGCCCCCATCGCTGCATCGGTGTGCCCTTCGGAACGCATGCTTCGCGAGTCGCGGCCGCCGGAGTCCCGGCGGTTGTGTTTGGCCCCGGCGATATTGCTCAGGCACACACGAAGGATGAATGGATTGAAGTTGACCAGCTGCACCAGGCCACTGAGATCCTCTGCCGTTTGATAAACGGGTCGGCTAATCCAGCGTGACAAACTCACTCAGTCCCAGCAGTGCCTGCAGATATTCGGCCCAAACAGTCTGCTCCGCCTCTGCTGTGCCGCCGGCTGCAGCCGTCTGAGTCGCAGTAAATTCCAGCGCCGCCCGCAACTCCTCCGCGTACGGTTCGCGAGCAAACAGCAGCAGATACGCCTGCTGCACACTCTGCTCGCCGGACAGGGGCCGCAGCCGATCCCGCATCTGAACCGCCCGCGTTTCCACCCACGCGGAATTCAAAAAATACAACTGCTGCAGCGGCGTCGTCGTGGGCTCGCGTCGCGGGCTGTGAGAACTGGCCTCCGGAAAATCATGCATCCGCAGCACCGGATGCAGCTCCTCTCGAGCCACCACCAGATACAGCGATCTGCGATACGCCTGCGGATCATCAGGCGACTGCCCCGGACCTCCGGTTTTCAGATCCAGCACACCCGCAGCAGCCAGTGCCGCATCACGCCACATCTCAAAATCCAGTCGGCGACGACTGGCACGCCACAACTGCCGATTCTCCGGATCCACAGCATCCCCGGTCGCCTGCCACGCCGAACTCTGACGCCACGCAGCTGACAGCAGAATCTCGCGCTGCAGCCACTTCAGATCCCAGCCACGCGAGACCAGTTCGAACGCCAGATGCTCCAGCAGATCCGGATGCGTCGGACGGTCTCCCTGGACACCGAAATCACTGGTGGTACGCACCAGACCAGCGCCAAAACAGGCATCCCAGATCCGATTTACGATCACACGGGCCAGCAGCGGCGCCGCCTCTGACGTCAGCGCCTCAGCCAGTTGCCGACGACCACTGCCGGCATTCAGTGGCCTCCCTGATTCCGGACTGAGCACCGTCAGAAACCGACGCGGCACCACAGCTCCCGGATTGCCCGGATTGCCACGCCGAAATACCGGCAAATCTCTGGCCTCACCCTCACGATACTGCAGCTGGGTCATTTCGTCGCCCTGCGGCAGTACATACACCGCGGCATCACGCAGCACATGCGCGAAAGGGGCATCCACCTGAGGCTCAGCAGAACGCAGTTGAGCGACCTCTGCTGCGACCAGCGCCGCCGCCGGATCCTGCTTCTCACTCAGCGTCTTCAGCCGGCCTTCCAGCTCACGCAGTCGCACCCGCGCAGCCTTCACGCGCTCAGCATCCGCCCGCGGAAGCAACGGACGCTCGTCCAGCTGAGTACTGGCAAAAACACCCGCCAGACCGTAATAGTCCTCCGTCGAAATCGCATCGAACTTGTGGTCGTGACAACGCGCACAGGAAACTGTCAGCCCCAGAAACGTTCGCGACACACAATCCACTCGCTCATCCCATTCGTCCGCCACGATCTGCTCAATCACCGACGGCGCAAGCCGCAGTTCCTTCCAATACGTCGGACTCAATCCCAGCAGCCCCGTCGCTGCCAGATCCTCCGCTGCTGTCTCCGGCAGAAGATCAGCTGCCAGCTGCAGACGCACAAACTGATCATAAGGCAGATTGCGATTGAAAGCCTGCACCACCCAGTCCCGATACAGCCAGCCTCGATCCGTTGGATTCTGCCAGTCCGGAGTAAAATCCGTGTACCGCACCAGATCCAGCCAGAATCGCGCCCAACGCTCGCCATAATGCGGTGAATTCAGCAGCCGATCCACCGTACGCGGCCACCAGTCGGCCGCCGTATCGGCGATCATCGCGGACTGTTCAGCCAAAGTCGGTGGCAGTCCCGTTACCAGAAAACTGGCCCGACGCAACAGGACCCGCCGCTCAGCCACCTCGCTCGGCAACAACCCGTGCTGCTGCAACCCCTGCCAGACAAAGGCATCAATCGCACCAGCCGCCCACGCTGCCCAGTCCGCCGAAACCGTTGGAGGGTCTGTCCGGGCCAGCGGACGATACGACCAGAATTGCCGCGCTGCCGAAAAATCAATCGCCGTCGCTGCCGGACGTGGCTTAGCCGTGTACTGCGGCAAAACTGCACCCGCACGCACCCACTGCTGCAGCTTCGCAATCTCTGACGCCGGGAGCCTCCCGGACGGAGGCATCTGCAGATCCGGATCAGCATACTCCACTGCCTGCAGCAGCAGCCCCTTACCCGCAGCCTCGCCGGTCCCCGCAAACAAACCACCACGACTGCCGCCTGCCGCAATGCCCTCCACCGTCTCCAGATCCAGATCGCCATTTTCGCTCGCCAGCGTACGCGAATGACACTCCACGCACCGCTGCTGCAGGATCGGACGAATCTCCCGCTCGAAGTACTCCGCTGACTCAGCGATATCCGACTGCAGACCCCCGGCGACCGCCAGCTGCGGCACAGCACTCAGGCAGCAACAAACCGCGGCCAGCAGATTGGCCAGACACCGCACCCGAGACCGGTACCGCGTCCGCACACGACTGCATCCAGACCACGTATCGCTGAACTGCCGCATCGTCCGCCTCCCCAGCCCTGCTGCTGCTGACAGCAGCAAACTCGTCAGGTCAACCGCACCCACTCAAAAAAACCAAGCTCTTCCAGCCCCCTTCGCAGTGACACTGCAGCCTCATCCGTCAAACGCACATTGGGCAGCCGCGGAGCCCCCACCGGAGCCCCCAGCCAGCCCATGACCGTCCGCGCCGCCCCCATGTACCCGAACGAGGCCAGCATCCGAATCAACTGCACCGACCGGTACTGCTCCTCACGCGCCTGATCCAAAGCACCCTGCTGCAAAGCCGCCAGCAGACGCAGATAAATCGGGGCAGCAAAATTGTAACTGCTGCCCACCGCACCCGTCGCTCCCAGACACGCCGCCGCCAGCAGCATCTCATCCACACCAAACGCGATGTCGAAACGCCCCCCATCGAAACGCTGACAAATCTGAAAACTCATCAAATCCTGATTCGTAAACTTCAAACCCCGGAAATTCGAAATTCGCTCACCCGCACGCTGCAACAGATCCGGCATCGACAAATTCACACCCGTCATCACCGGAATGTCATAGAAGTAAAACGGTGTTCCTGGCGCCGCTGCAGCCACCTGCTCACACCAATCACAAAGTTCAGCCACAGATCGCGGACGAAAGTAGGAAGGAGCCTGAGCAGCAATCGCCGCTGCCCCGATTTTCTCCGCATGAGCAGCCAGCTGGCGACTGTCACGCAGACAGTTCGAACCCACATGAACGATCGGCATGACCGAACCGCCCCGCAGCACCTGCAGCCAACGCTCCGACAAATCCTGACGCTCGCCCACACTCAGCGAATGACTTTCACCAGTGCTGCCGCAAATGAAGACTCCCGCGACACCCTGCGAAACCATCAACTGCGCCTGCCGCTCCACTGCCGACAACTGCAGCTCACCACTGTCATCGAACGGTGAATGCACCGCCGCAATCAATCCTGCCAGTCGCATCGCCGTACTCCCTGACAACCTGCCGAACCACCAACCTATCGCATCAGCTCGGAAATTTCCGCCGGCGTAAACCGGTTCTGCAATCGGGCTCCCAACTGACTGACCACCCGCGCTGCAGCGTGCGAGGCCAGATGGCCGGCCTGCTTCCAGCTCATCCCGTTTGTGATGCCAAACAGCAGTGCCCCGGCATACATGTCCCCCGCACCGGTCGTGTCAATCGCCTGCGTTGGAACCCCCTCAATCGGTATCGGTCGCCCCTCGTGCATCAGCAGTGAACCATTCGGTCCCAAAGTCATCGCCACGTTTTCGCAACTGCGATGCAGCTCAGCCGCACATTCCACCGAATCCGTTTTTCCAGTCAGCGCCTGAGCCTCCAGTTCGTTGCAGAAAAACAAATCCACCGGGCCCCGCACCAGCGACCAGATCTCGTCCTTCAGCAAGTCACACAGGAATGGGTCGGATGCCGTTAACGCCACCTTGCAGCCCGCATTCTTCGCAATCTCAATGGCACGGTACACCGCCGCCTTCTGCACCGGATTGAGCAGCAGATAGCCCTCGACGTACACATACTTCGCCTTTCGCAGGTCGTCCTCGTTGAGGTCGTCCGCACAGAATGTCGCGGAAACCCCAAGGTTGGTCAGCATGGTTCTCTGAGCATCCTCAGTGATCAGAATCGCCGATGTTCCGGTCTGGCCAACTGTGGCCGGCGGCACGTCCATCCGCACCCCCAGTCGACGCATGTCGTCCACAAAGAACTGCCCCAGTTCATCAGCGGCCACACGACCCGCAAACGCCGCCCGACCTCCAAAATCAGCCACCGCCACAATCGTATTGGCAGCGGAACCACCCGCACAGCGATGCAGCGAAATCCCCGAAAGTCGATCCAGCACTGCCGACTGCTGAGCATCATCCACGAGGGTCATGATGCCCTTGTCAAAACCCGTCTGCTGCAGCCAGTTCTCACTGATCCGCGCCTGAATATCCACCAGCGCGTTGCCCAGTCCGAATACGTCGTATTGCATGCCGGCCTTCAGCCTTCCAGAGTATCCTGTTTGAGGGACCTGCAGCGCTCATCAGGTTCGCCGACGATCCCCACACCGGCGCGACGGCCGCGATGCTACAGAAAAATTCTGCCACGGTCGAACGTTCGGCCCACTGTTCGGGGACCCTCGTCGATCCGGGAATACTGCGCCGGAAGAACCCGCACCACCGCTAATGCCGCACAACACGGCTCAATACCGAGGCTCCCACGAATCCCAGAATCAGATTCGGAACCCACATCGCCCACAGCGGATTCAGTGACGCATTCTTGGACAGGTTGAGCATCAGAAACATCACCGGATAGTAAATCAGCAGGATCGGCAGAAAGCACATGACAAACGTGGTGATGAACTGACGCCGTGCCTGCAGCATCGCAAACGGTCCACCCACGAACACAAAAAACAGACAACTGGCGGCCATCGAAAACCGACTGTGCAGCTCCGTCCGAAATCGCAGTTCCTGATTGCGAGCCCTCCGCTGCTCGCCCTGCAGCACTCCCAGTTGCTCGCCCGTGAGATTCGGAAAATCTCCCGTCATCAGCAGCATGGCCGCTTCCTGAGCCGCTTCGGTCTGCTTTCGACGCTGCGTCAGTTGCATCTCCTGCACTCCCCGCGTCAAAGCCTCGAGCGTCATATGCCGCGATTTCACCCGCGCCAAAGACTCCGGCAGCGGAAATGTCAGCTCCGTCCGATCCAGCTCTGCCAGAGTATCCCCGCCGGCTCGGGTGCCCCGAGCGTTCTTCAGGAGAATCCGAATCACCTTGGCCTCCAGATCAAAACGCATCGAAGCCTCGGCCGCTCGCACACTCACCTGCTCGTGGTTGCGAGTCCTGTACTGAAACGTGGCATCCTTCAGCACACGATTCTGCACGTCATGAACCGTGATCGAAAAGCCCCGCGAAGCATCACTCACATGCCGATCATGAGCCAGACTGTCCAGAAAGATGTCTTCCATCGCCTGAGTGACGATGCGTTCGATATTCGAGACCGCCCACGGGATCACATAGCTCGTCAGGCTGAATGACACGGCCGTTAGAACCGTCCCCAGCAAAAACGCCGGCCACAGCAACTGCGTGGCACTGATACCCGCCGCCTTCGCCGCCACAACCTCCAGATCCCCCGAGATCCGGCCGTAGACAATACAGACTGTCAGCAGCAAAGTCGCCGGTATGGTAAACGGCAGCATACTGGGCACGACAAAGGGCAGAATCTGCAGGATCTGAGCCAGCCGCAAACCACGCTCAGTGGCCTCCTGAAACAACCCGAGAAACACCAGCATCACGGTCAGAACAGCCACCAGCAGCAGAAACACCCGCAGCAGCTCGCCCATGATATATCGCTGCAGCAGTCTCATTTCGCCTTCCTGCGCTCCCAATGTCCCCCTGACGGCCCCGCTCCCTGCACATCCCGTAGTCTAAATTGCCGTCGAAAACCCCACAACCCCGGAATAGTTCGCACGTCCGGGGTCCCTCATTCACCCGGCTGCAGGAACCTCCGTCAGCCCAAAAGAAAACGGTCGCAGGAACCGATTGCCGGACCCGCGACCGTCTTCAATGCACCAGCACCGCCGGCAACGGCCGGAGGTTCTTACAGCTTGTCAGCCATCGATTTTGCCTTCGCCTTGATCTTGCCTGGATCAGCGAGACCTTCCAGTTCCGAGAGCTCCTTCAACAACGCTTCAGCCGTGGCGGCATCAGTCGCCTTCAAAGACTCCAGAGACTCGCGAATCGAACTGGCCACACTGCCCAGCTCGCCAGATGCCGCGACCTCCGCCAGCTGAGCCTTGGCAGCCGGTGGCGCCGGTGGCGTCACCTGCTCAGACGGGAGTGATGAGGAGCACCCGGAAACTGTGAACAAACACAGCAGCAATGCTGCTGAAATACACACTCGCAACATCAGTAATCTCCAGTGACTTCACCACCATTGATGGAACCCACGTTCTGCCAGACATTCAGGTCCACGTTCTCGGAAACAAATCGCACCGAGCCATCCGCGAGGCAGATCTGTACGCCACCAGTGTGGCGACTGCGGGCGGGAAAGAACCCCTGGGAATCCATCCAGCCGCAACCCTCACAGGTCTGGCAGGTCGGATAACGCCAGTTTGGCACCGCAACGGTGTTGAACAGCGTTTGTGCAGGCATCCCGATCGCCCAGCTACGGCCACCATGACTGTGATGATTACCAATGCCCGCCTGACAGGCCACACCGTAAGCGTCTACCTCGGCCTGAGTCGGTCGCTGTGCATTTCCGTTAAATGCAATTCCACGCACCACGTCACCAGCACGGTAAGCTGCACCGTTGTTGTCACCCAACAGCTGTTCGCCGAGCGCCACCGAGTTTGATGTGCCGTCGTTGATGTCACGCATCCGTGTCACGACGTCAAACCGAAAGACCCCGTTGCGAAAAGCCTGGCTCACATACTGACCAAGATTGGTGCCCATGCTCCCCGGATAGCTGTTGTTGCCTGTTTCCGCAGTGCTCATCGGCGTGTCTGAAGGACACAGAAATGCCGGCAACCGCTGCCGTCGCCCAACAGTATTCTGCGGCGCATCGAAGTAGCTGTTGAAGTCCAGGGTGGTATACAATGCTGTCTGCTCGATGTACGGCAAAAGCATCGAATGCAGACTGAAACCACGCCAACCCGTCAGAGTGTTGTTCGCCGGAACCGCAGATTGGGTGCGAATGTGCGCCGGAGGAAAACAATTGAACGTGTCATGGTAGTTGTGCAGTGCAATCCCCAACTGCTTCAGATTGTTCTTGCACTGCGTCCGCCGAGCGGCTTCGCGAGCCTGCTGGACAGCGGGCAGCAGCAACGCCACCAGAATGGCGATGATCGCAATCACCACCAGCAACTCAATCAAAGTGAATCCCCGCGACTTCATCTTACTGTACACATGCACCTCATGAGAAAAGAAATGACCGGTCAGGCGGACAAATCAGCACCGTATCTGCGCATTCCGTGTCGGGATGTTAGACGATATTTCAATTTTTTTTTCGAAAACGTAGTTTGGACTTCGCCGAGAGTTCATATTGCCATAAACGGGAACAACCGCTGTTGCTCGAACATTCCACTCACAGCATTTGCCGTTGCGATCCGTCAAACAATCCGATGGATCGAATATCCATTACCGCTCTCCAAAGCCCCGACTATGGGTCCAGCACAGGACAATCTCCACCGGAAACAGGTTGCCCCGGCAATTACCGGAGGTCGCCCGCCCCGTTTTATTGGTCGAACTCCAGCGGCACTGCTGATGCTGACCGCCACACTCGTCATACTTGTGATTGCCGGAGTCCCCTCGCTGCTGCTGAACCAGCAGGTGGCAGCCTGCCTCGCCCGGCGGCGCTATGAAACCGCTGAGCAGTGGCTGAACTGGTGCCATCGACTGCAAATCAGTAACGCCGAAACGACCTTCCTCAATGCGCGACTGGCGCGGAAGCAGTTGCAGCTCCGCGAAGTCCCCCCGCTGTTGCAACAGGCTCTCCAGCAGGGATTTGACCGTCAGGCAGTCCAGCGGGAGTACCTTATGCTGGAGGCGCAGGCGGGGCGGCTGCCAACCGTAATCAATGAGCTCAACAGAATGCTCACGCAGGACACTCACGACGGCGCAGAGATCTGCGAGGCCTACGTTAACGGTGCAGCCATGATGGGTTCCGTCGAACTCGCCGAAACCATCATTTCCAGCTGGAAACAGGCTTACCCGAATGATCCGCAGCCGTTTTATGCGCGGGCCCGGAGTCTGGAGTATCAGCAGCGTTCCGATGAGGCCCTTGCAGAACTGAACACAGCCATACGGAAGGATCCGCGGCACTGGCCGTCGGTCTACGCCCGCAGCCGCATGGCTTCCGCACAGGGACGCCTTCGCGAAGCACTCGCAGATGCCGTGGCAGCAGCGACCGGGATGAAGTGTAACTCCGCACCGCTGCTGCAGCAGGCCCGGTGCCTGCTCGATCTGGCAGAACCAGTCAAGGCCCGGCAGGTGCTCGAACAAATCCAGTCCCGCCCGCCGCAGGACCTGCAGCACAGCTTCAATCTCGTTTGCGAGCCCGAAAGAGGGTTGCCGCTGGAAGTTGAACTGGGTCGTGCCGAAGCAGCACTCGGTCAGACTCAGCAGGCAGTTGGATGGTTCGACAAAGTGCTGGCCCGCGATCCTCGAAATCTTTCAGTGCGTTATGAACGGGCCATCTGCCTGCGAGAGCTGGGCCAGTCGAATCTGGCGGACTCAGAACTGCAGTCCGTCCAGCAGTCCCGACAGCGACTCAGCGAAATTGACAGGCTTGCGGATATCATTCGTGAACAGCCGGAGCTCCCGCATGTGGCCGAACGCTGTCGGATTGGTGAACTTTTTCTGTTGTACGATGATGCCCGTCGCGGCGAATTCTGGCTCAAAGACGCACTCAATCATGACCCGCAGTACGAACCGGCTCACAGACTGCTGACCGACTACTACGACAGCCTCGCGAGGGAAGACGCAGCATGGAAAATCCTGGCCGATCAGCATCGCGCAGCCCCTGGTGACGCTGATCGGTGATTACCGATTCCTGCAGTTTCCCCCGAACAATCGCACGGCAGAAGGACTCCGGAGCATTTTCCTGATACGCTTTTCCCCACAGTCATTGTTACTCCCATCCACCACGATAAGGACTCCGCCATGATCAATTCTCACCCCGTCCCCGGTTCCCTTAGCCGCCGTCAGGCTTTGCGCAGTGCAGCCTTCGGCGCAGCCGCCATCTGCCTGCCATCAGCACTCCGCGCTGCCGGCTACCGTTCGCCCAGCGACCGGCCGGTGTTTGCCACCATCGGACTGCGGAATCAGGGTGTCACCATCACCAGCAAATCCACCCAGTTTGCCGATTTCGCCGCCCTCGCCGATGTGGATTCCACAGTCCTTGAAGCCAATCTGCAGGGCCTCGAAAAAGCTCAGAAAAAACGCCCCGATGGCTACAGTGATTACCGCAGGATTCTCGATCGCAAAGACATCGATGCCGTCATGATCGCCACCCCCGATCACTGGCACACGAAAATCTCCGTCGAAGCCATGCTGGCCGGTAAGGACGTCTACTGCGAAAAACCCCTGACCCTGACCATCGATGAAGGCAAACTCATCGAAAAGATCGTGAAGCAGACTGGTCGAGTCTTTCAGGTTGGAACCATGCAGCGGACCGAAAGCGATCAGCGTTTCCTGCAGGCCGTGGCCCTCGTCAAACACGGTCGCATCGGCACAGTCAAACGCATCACCTGCGGCATCAACGGTATGGAGCCCTCACCCGTGATCCCGGAAGCTCCTGTGCCAGCCGGACTGGACTGGGACTTCTGGCTCGGCCCCGCCGCACAGGTCCCCTACCGCGCACTGCCCGAACTGCGGCAGGGTTACGGTGGCGGAGTCCCGCTGTTCAGCAACTGCCACTACTCGTTCCGCAACTGGCACGAATACTCAGGCGGAAAACTCACCGACTGGGGTGCCCACCCCGTGGACATCGCCTGCTGGGCGATTGGTGCCACCGACACCGGTCCATCAAAAATTACTCCCGTCAAATACAAACTGCCGGTCGAGTACAAAGACGGCCATCCTCAGGCGGCTGATCAGTACAACGCTGCGACTGAGTTCCTGATCCGGGCCGAAATGCCCAACAATGTCGAACTGCTGATCACCAGCGAAGGCGACAACGGCATTCTGTTCGAGGGAACCACCGGCCGCTTCTTTGTCAATCGCGGCAAGATCACCGGAGCCCCGGTGGAAGAGCTGAAAACGAAGCCACTGCCGGAAAATGCCATCGAAGAAGTCTATGGTGGCAAAGTCAGTGCCAACCATACCGCCAACTTCATCGAAGCCATGCAGTCGCGCAAGCAGCCAATTTCTGACGTCTGGTCCCATAACCGGATGCTGGAAATCTGCCATCTGTCCAACATCGCCATGCGACTGGGACGCGAGCTGCGCTGGGATCCGCAGACTCGCGATATCATCGGCGATGCTCAGGCCAGTGCCTTCCTGTCCCGGGAAAGCCGCAAGGGTTATGAAATCAATATGTGACACTGCCGGCTGGCGCCGGCAACCACTGTTTCTGACAGCCCTGCTGCTGGTGGCCGTAACAGCCGCCGGCGCGGGGCTGCTTTTCGCCTGGCGCGCTGCTCCGCAGAACTGGTCCAGACAGCCGCTGCGGAACGCACTCACCGCTCAGGTCGTGCGCCCGGCGGACTGGGCCGAACTGACACTGGCCGGCGGCCCCGGCGGAAATGACTGGGTGCTGCTGCCGCCTCAGCCTCAGCAGCACTCACCGTTTCGCTCTGCAGTCACAGGGGCTCAGCGGGGCTTCCTTGCTCCCCAGGATTGTGTCGACTGTCACGCCGACTACTGCGAGACCTTCCAGCACACATCGCATGCCCGCACCTCAATGCTGCCCTCTGCCACATCCATCCTTGGCAGCCTGCAGCCAGGACGCAATCTGCTCACCACAGCCCGGCCGGAACTGCAGTTTCGGATGCATTCGCTCGATGGAAAAATTGTGCAGACCGTCGAATTGCAGTACCCGCCGCTGCGCACTGTCTTCACGGACAGTTTTCCGATCGATCTGGTATTCGGTTCCGGAAATCATGGACAAAGCTACCTCTGGTGGAACGGTGATCAGCTCTGCCAGGCCCACGTGAGCTACCTCACCGAAAGTGATGCGTGGGTGAACAGCCCCGGTCCGTATTACGACGGGACTGTCGATTTTTCCCGCCCCGTTCCCGTTCGCTGCATGGAGTGCCACGTCACATGGATCGCTGCCGACCCGCAGGAAATGAACCGCTTTGATCGCAGCACGCTGATCCCCGGAGTCACCTGTGTACGCTGCCACGGACCGGCTCATGAACACGTCGCCTTCCACCGCCAGCACCCCGCTGAAACCGAAGGTAAACGCATCGTCAACCCGGCCGGATTAAGCATAGAGCGGCAGAACGAAATCTGTGCACAGTGTCACTCCGCCGGGGAAGAGCATGCTTCACTGTTCAGCTATCGTCCGGGCGAGCCGCTGCAGCAGTGGCTGCAGCTGGACCTGGCAGCGTCCGCAGAAAGCAACGCCGATCCGCACTCAGCCAATCAGCTGGCCCGACTGATGCAAAGCCGCTGCTTTCAGCAGAGTGGCGGCTTCGCCTGCACACTGTGTCATGACCCTCATCAGAATCAGCTTGATGGTGCAGCCAGCTTTGCCCAGCACTGTCGCAGCTGCCATCAGCAGAACTCCTGTCCCGAAGTGCAGCGTGGTGAAACCGGAGCGATCGCCGGTGATCACTGCGTGGCCTGCCACATGCCCGCACGTCGCGATGCTCAGGTCGCCATGCAGACTCGTCAGGGAAACATCGAAGCGCTGCTCCGCGATCACCAGATCGGCATCTGGCCCGAAACTGCTGCCGCAGAACGCTCAAAACTTGCCGACAAACTGCGGCAGGCCCTGCAGCCACAGGACAATTCACAGAACAGCCGCAATGCTCAGGAAGGATCCGCACCGTGAAGCACCTTGCCCTGCAACTCAGCCTGCTGGCTGCACTCGCCGGCTGCAGTGGCAGCAGCTCAGAGCCACCCGCTGCCACGGCGGACCAAACAGCGCAAGCCGGCGACCCCGCACAACAGGCTCCTGCCACTGGCAACTCTCAGGCCACCGTCACACCGCCCATCCAGGGCACCGGCCGACTACAGTATTTCCGTTTCTCGTCCAAACTGGCAGACTCCGGCATCGACTTTGTCCAGGTCAGCGGAAACTCGCCTGACAAACCATTCCCCGCTGCCAACGGTACCGGCTGCGGAATCCTCGATGTCGAACTCGATGGACGACCGGACATTTACTTCGCCTGTGGAGCAAACTTTCCGCTGCGTCCGAAAGCACCAGGGCCCCGGGACCGCCTCTACCGCAATCGCGGTGACTGGCACTTTCAGGACATCTCCACTCCCGCCGGCATCGGACTACCCGGATACTCCTGCGGTATCGCCGTCGGTGACCTTAACAGCGATGGCTTCGATGACGTGTGCGTGACCCGCTACGGCGCCACACTCTGCTGGATCAGCCAGGGTGACGGCACTTTTTTGGAACAGGCCGCTGAACTCGGGATTGACAGCACGGACTGGGGCACCAGTGCTGCCATTGCCGACCTGAACGATGATGGACTCGCCGATATTTACGTCTGCAACTACGGGCAGTGGAACCTGGACGACAGTGCGTTCTGCGGTGACCCCGTGCGAAATATCCGCATGTTCTGCAGCCCCACCCACGTCCCGCCACAACCCCACATCCTGTACCGAAATTCCGGCAGTGGTTTTGTCGATGCCTCGGAAGAATCGGGTATCCGCATCCGGCAGGGACGAGGACAGGGCGTCCTGATCGCCGATATCGACGCCGATTCGCACCCCGATATCTATGTCGCCAATGATATTCACCCAAACTTTTTGTTTGTCCGCGACGGAAATGCTTTTGCCGAGATCGGCGAAGTCTCAGGCACCGCCTTCGATCATCTCGGACAGGCTCAGGCCGGAATGGGACTGGCCATTGCAGATGTCGATCGCAGCGGAACTCCTGACCTGTTCGTTACCAACTACCAGAACGAACACAACGCCCTCTACTCCAACCTCGGCAATCGCGCGTTTCTCGAATTGGGACTGAGCATGATTCCGGAAGGTTCCCTGCCGTGGGTCGGCTGGGGCACGTCACTGACCGATTTCGATCTCGATGGCTGGCCCGACCTGATCGTGACAAACGGGCACACCGATGACAACCTCGCGGAACTTGGCAAGGAAGGTGATTACGCTCAGCCAGCAGGGCTCTGGAAAAATCAAAACGGCAGTTTTGTGCTGGCCGGGCCGGCCGGAGATTACTTCCGGACAACCCATGTCGGCCGCGGACTCGCAACTGCTGATTTCGATCAGGATGGCGACACCGACGTTGTCATCTGCCACCAGGATGCCGCCCCCGCCCTGCTCTGCAATGATACTCCCACTGCCGCACAGCTGGCCGGAACCCTGTCAATTCGCCTGATCGGCAGCCACAGCCACCGCGGTGCCCTGCCTGCCACACTGCAGCTGCAGACTTCACCACCGCAAACTTCCATCCTGCACGCCGGCGGCAGCTATCAGTCATCATCGCAACCGCTGGCCACCATGGTTCTGGAGGACACAACCGCCGAAAAAATGCCCCCGCTGCAGATTCGCTGGCCCGATGGCAGTGAAACAACCGTCGACGGATTGTCTCCGGGAAAAACTTATACTATTGTTCAGACTGCTGACGGCACACAGGAACCACGACTTTACCTGTGTCCCTGATTCCACGTAAGCCCCACTCTGTTTTCCGGGAATGTCAAGGTGTCCGAAAACGCTGGTTCCAACACGGCAGCCTCTGGCGGCAATTCATTCAGTATAGCGCGAGTCCTGATTCTGCTGCTGGTGGCCGTCGCAGTCACCGGTGGTGCATATCTGGCCTTCTTCATGGAACGCGGACCGAAACCTCTGTACCCATTCTCCGGGCAGGTTCTGCTGAACGGAAAACCCGTAACGGTGGGTGCCGTGATGACACAGAGCATTGACGACGAATACGGAGTGGGCATCGGAGAACTGGACAACGAAGGACGCTTTACGCTCAGGTCAAATGACGTGAACGGTGTCACCGAGGGAACTCATCGAGTTGCCGTCAGCAGCATGGCCCCGGGAATTCCGCCGCGCCCCCTGGTCCCCAGCAAATATCTGAATCAGAACAGCACCCCACTGATCATCAATGTCACCAGTGATCCGTCCAAAAACACGGTCGTGCTGGAACTTGAGGGTGAGGTCGAGGCACCTCCGGCAATGCAGGGCCCGCCCGGCGGCGGTGGCCCTGGCGGAGCCCCCGGTGATGCTCCGGGCGCTGCACCCGGTGATGCTCCGACGGCACCACCGGCTGACGGTGCAGCAGCCACACCAGCGCCCGCCAGTGCAGCTCCGGCTGCCCCATAGTCATCGGCAATCGCCTGAATTCCATTCCCTCCCGGAACCTTCATTCCAGACCAGGCCTGGCTGCTCCCCGGCCCGATCTCTCTGCTGGAAATCTGCGTCACTATGCCCATCAAGATTCGCTGCATCTGTTCGTGGGAAGGAAATGTCAAAGACGAACTGGCCGGCAAAAAAGTCCGCTGCCCGGACTGCAGGGGATCCATCGATATCCCGCTGCCGGCCGCAGCCAAACCATCGCAACTGCAGTCCATCCCGATACAGTCCGGTGGCTTCCGCATCGATGACTCGTCACCGATGCTGAAGCCGCTGGCCGGTGAAACCGTTAAGCCTCAGGCACCACCCGCCGGAACACCCACAGCGCCGGCACCGCAGCCGAAGCCGGCCGCCGCTGCCACTGCGCGACCACTCGCCAGCCAGGTACCTCCGCCCATCCCGCTGCCACGACCGTCCGCGCTGCAGCAGGTTCCTGCACCACCGGCGGTGCCCATCACGGCCGCAGCAGCCGGCGACACCAAATCCTGCCCGTTCTGCGCCGAAACCATCAAGGCCGCTGCAAAAAAATGCCGGTTCTGCGGTGAATCCCTCGATGGCAGCGAAAAGAAAAAAAGCCGCAAAAAGGCCGCAGCAGAAAACCCCTTCGATGAATGGGACGCAGATCTCAGTTCCGCTGGCTACGATGAAGTGGAAGTCGTCTCAGGTGGTCAAGGTCGACGTCGATCGGAATCAGTGGAAGAGGAATACAATCCCTGGGAGGCTCCCCCTGCTCAGTCACATTCCCGCACTCGCCGCTCCCGCGTAATCGGTGCCAGTCCCCTGCACCGACTCGGTGGTCGCATACTGGACGGACTTGTCGGCCTCGTCGCCTGCATCCCAGGTTATGCATTGCTGTTCTACGGCATCACTCAGAGCAAAACGGGAAACATCAGCCCCCTCGTCAATATCGGCGGCATCATCGTAGGCATTGCCGGCATCATTCTGCTTGCAACATCCCTCCACCTCTACAGAAGAGGGAAATGCATCGGCAAACACATTGTCGGACTGACGGTCTGGGACGCTGCGACAGGCCAGCCGGCGGGGTTTCTGAAAACGTTCGGCCGCGAGCTTCTGCCCGGTATCGTCAGCATCATTCCACTGCTCGGCGCAGTTGTGGTCCTCGTGGACATCCTCGCGATTTTTCGCGAATCCCGTCGTCGGCTCGTCGACGAAGTGCTGGGAACCGACGTCCTCGCTGATTAATCACAGCCCAAGGAATCGCTGCCTTTACCACTCAAAAAAACGGGTGCCCGTTTTTCCGGAGGCACCCGTTCACAGTTTGGCAGTTCAGCCCACAGGCCCGACTCACACGTCACACACTTCCACAGCCTGACGCAGACCGGCCAGCGGATCGCGGTTCGGAATGAACTCGTGACCCACATAACCATCGTAGCCCAGTTCCACCAGTTTTCGCAGAATCGGCGGGAAGTTGATTTCCTGGTTCTCGTCCAGTTCGCAGCGACCGGGATTCCCCGCCGTGTGAATGTGCCCCAGGATGTCCCTGTTCTCGTCCAGACGACGAATCACGTCTCCGTTCATCAGCTGCACATGATAGATGTCAAACAGCAGCTTCACCTTCGGTGAACCCACCCGACGCACAATATCAGCGACATAATCAATGTCATCACCCTGATAGCCCGGGTGCCCCTTCATCGGGTGACTGCTGTCCCGAGTATTCAGGTGCTCAAGACAGATCGTCACATTCTTCTCTTCCGCATACGGGGCCAGCTTCTTCAGAGCCGCCACGCAGTTCGCAGCGCCCTCTTCCGCACTGATCTCACCGCTGTTCGGATCCTCAGGATTGCGCCATTTGTAGCCGGTGAATGCAATTACCGCCGGATAACCATACTCGTGACAGGCGTCAATCGTCTTTTTCGTTGCCGCCAGCACCTCGTCATGAAATTCCGGATTGTTCAGACCACGCATAAACGGTGCACCCGGCATGCCGTTGGCCGCCAGGGCACACGTCAGGCCGTACTTCTTCAGCATGGGCCAGTCTTCCGGTCCGCAGATCTCTATCGACTTGCAGCCCAGACTGACCGCCACCTGACAGGTCTTCTCAAAACTCCAGAATTCCCCGGCAATATTGAAACACCAGAACACGACCGAGTGCTTGATGTTGCCCTTCAGTTTCAATTCAGACATTGCTTCACTTTCTGCATTCAGCATTGGTCAAAAAATGATCCCCGGAACCGCCGGACCAAACACTCAGCGTTTCTCAGCACCCGCCTCGTCCAGACGCCCCACCGCCCACAGCATACCACGAGTCACCAAATCGAGGTAACGATCGTCACCAACTGTCACGTTGTTGTGTCCCAGAGTCGTGGCAAAGACTCGAGTCTTCCCGTTGTACCGGTTGGTCCAGACGCAGACGGCTTCCGCCTGCTGCTGACCGCCGTCACGACCCGCCCAGCTCTGCTTGCCCAGAGCCAGCGGCTCTGCCGTTTCCAGCAGTCGACCCGACGAATTGTTATACAACTCCTCCTTCTCAGTCGTCCAGCCCGTCATGCCCTTTGTGATTGCGCTGGCCTCGCTGAGAAACGAAATCGCTATCGGTTCCTGCGGACCATGCCCCGTACTGGCCAGACCAGTGAATTCGAACCACGGCGTCTTCTGAGGATATCCTTCGGTACGGTAGCTGTGCATGCCACAGTGCAGCACTACCGCCGGCAAACCCTCCCGATGCGGACGCAGAATTCGCTCCACAACTTCAATGTCCTTCACATCCGACGTGCACTCGTCATGAATCACCACATCAAACCCGTCCGCCCAGTTTTCCTTTTCGTACCAGGGATTCAGATGAGTCGTCCCGCGATCAGGATCAAAACTGACCGTCCATTCCACTTCTGTACGCTTCGAAATCCCCTCCGTCAGCAGCTTCTGCTGCTTCGGATAGTCATGACAACAGCCCCCCAGTACCAGCAAGGCACGAATCGGACGCTGCTGCGCCAATGCACCCGATGAAACGGAAACGCACAGCGCAACGGCACACAGCAGTCCGCTCAAACGCGGCTTACAGACTAGGAACATGCGGGATTCCTGCGAGGTGGGAGCGAATCAGGGACAGGCAGGCAAACAGACTGCACTCAGCCTGCGACTCGCCGATCATAGCAATCCACGGAGGCAATCTCCAGCCGCAGGCTGATCGTCGCAGAGGGAACGTCTTCCAGAGCCCTGCCGCTACCGACCCGCGGCGTTCTCAGGATGGTAACCAACCACTGGGTTCACCCGCACAGCACTGCTCTCACTCTGATTCGCGGACCCCAGGTCAATGAAGACTTCTACGCGAGCATTACTGAGACGTTCCACCCGCCGTGCTGACTCCGCCTCCAGATCAATCCGCACCTCAACCACGCGAGCATCCGTGTCGCTGACCGGGTCGTTTGTCAGCACGATCTTGCGAGCAACAGCATTGCCAATCTCTGCCACCACGCCAAACAACTCCTCGCCCGAAGCATCCAGCACCACCTTCGCTCTCAAACCTGTTCTCAGCAGCGACACATCACCCTCATAAACCTCCGCCACCGCCTGCATCACACCGACATTCGCCAGCTCCAGCAAACCCGCAGGATCGATTCGTTCGCCAGGATACGTCAGAATCCGCAGCACTCGACCGGCGATCGGCGCTCGGAGTTCAGACGCGGCCAGTTCGGCAGACGCGGTCTCCAGCGACGCACGAGCAGCATCGATCTCCGACTGGGCAGCTCGCACATCCGTTTCCCGAATCTCCAGCAAACCGGCTAATGTCCCCTCGGCACGCTGCTTCTCCAGCAACAGTCTGTCCAGCTCCCACTGCTCCTCTTCAAGTTGCTCATCACTGATGGCCTTGCGAGCCTGCAGCTGCCGGGCACGATCCGCCTCCCGCCGCGCCAGCTCAGATTGCCGCTCCGCCAGCGCAACAAGTGCCCTCTGAGCCGCAATATCACCGGATTTCGCACCCGCCTGTACCTGCTGCAAACGCACCTCCGCAGCACGCAGACGAGCCTCCGCCTCCGCACGCTTCGCACGCCGACGGTCCGTATTGTCCAGCGTCACCAGCAGCTGGCCCGACTCAACCTGCTCACCCTCCGCCACGTGCAGCTGGCGAACCGTCGCACCCTCGTTACCTGATTCCGGAAACAACTCCAGGATACGACTGGCGGGCTCCAGACGCCCCAAAGAATGCACCTGAGTCCGCTGCGGAACAAGCACCGTGGCCACCGCAGCAGGAGCCACCGCAGGCTGAAAAACACCGCGAAAAAACCACGCCAATCCCAACAGAACGCAGACTGCTGCGAATGTGAGTTCTTTGATGATCGAAGTACGCAAGGCCGAGCCCTAACAGGAAATCCTCGGGGAACAACTGTCTGCCCGCCATCATAGCTCAACTCGGGAAAACGGCACCCGGAAATCCGCGGGGAACAGGACCCGGGCGTCGTTTTCTCAGGGACATCGCCCGCACGCGCACCCAGTCCCGCTCCACACCCGCTGCAGGCTGCAAAACAGAAGAGCCGAAGCACTTTCGTGCTTCGGCCACTGAAAAATGTGTCCGGCATCCTGCCGGAATCGCTCCGCACGACGACTCAGGGAGCCGCCGGAGCCACTGCAGCAGCTGGTTCCGCCACGACCGGTTCGACCGGACCGATCACCGCCGGCTCAGGCGGGGACACACCACCGGGGACACGCCACCGGGGACACACCACCGGGGACACACCACTCGGGGACACACAACCGGGACACACAACCGGGGACACACAACCGGG
>SXXK01000190.1 GCA_005791255.1 Planctomyces sp. | reverse complement strand
GGGGGCGAGGGGAGGATGCCGTGTTATTTAGCTGCAGTGGGAATCGCGCATAGCACCCCTCGCCCCTGGCAGGGGAGAGGGGCTGGGGGTGAGGGGTGAAGACCCCCTGGAAGCTGCTGTGCTGAGCCACGGATGAACACGGATGAATACGGATTTTCGCGGATGAACCGCAGGGGTTCGTCAGCGTTCACTACTTTCCACTGCTGCGCTGCGGTTTCAGGAGGTATTCCGGCCGTCGTGCCTGGCCTCAGTCCAGCCATTCATGAACGGCCAGGACCGGGCATTCAGCGTGCTGCAGGATCTGTTCGGTGGTTGAGCCGCGGAGTGCATCCAGCAGACCGTTGCGTCCGGCGGTGGTCATGGCAATCAGGTCAGCCTGGACCTGTCGGGCTGCATGCAGGACTGAACTGACGACCGATCCGGTTGTGGTGCGCCAGTGATACTGCACATTCGCACTGCCGGGCAGACTGACGCCCGGCGAATCCGACGGGTTGCCAATATGCAGCAGATGGACATGGCATTCGGGGACATCCAGTGCAGCGACCAGATCGCAGACAACTTCGACGGCGGGTTCCGGATCAGGTTCAAAATCGATCGGCACCAGGATGTTCCGCAGTTGCACTTCGCCGGTGTCTTCACTGACAAAGCCAGACGTGCCGACCGGGAGAAACAGTGTCGCGCCATCGCTGCCCGCGTTAATGCGTCCCGCTGTGGTCTGATGCAGCCAGCGATCCAGTCCGTGACGCTGGTGAGTGGACAGGACGAGCAGATCAGCGGGGTGTTCATGGAGAAACCCGAGCACTCCGGCAGCGGGATCGGGATCAGTGACCGAAGCTTTGCCGATGCGGACACCGAGCGCTGCGACATCAGAGCGTGCGGCGTGTGGCGGCAGCAGGCCCCACCGCGCCAGTGTGTCGCGAACCGCCGGAAACCGGGACCAGTCCGGCTGCCGATCTGCCGTCCGTTCAACGTGCAGGATGGAAAGCGAACTTTGAGTGGCACAGGCCAGACGCAGAGCGTGCGCAAAGGCGACTGTGCTGCCTGCTTCAAAATCAGTGGCATGCAGCACATGCCCAATGGCCAGTCCGTATCGCTCTGACATCTGAACGCTCCTGAATACGCAGGCTGTGCCGTACAAAATACCGGAGTTTCGAGGAATGTGTGTGCGTACAGGAGTGCAGTGGACGCGGTTTTCAGAAACGGGGAAGGCGCAGCCACGGACGCAACGGTGGTTCTTCCCCAGGGATCAACACTGGTTTTCACGGATGAATCACACCCGGGGGGGGGCAGTTTTCGGGACGGCTCAGGTGTTCGGTGGCGGGGTGGTGGGGCCGACAAGGCGATCGAAGATGGGGGAGGCCATCAGGGTGGTGACGATGGCCATAATCACCAGCATGGCGAACAGCTGGTCGGAAATCAGGCCGCGTTCTCGTCCAATGTTGATAATGATCAGTTCCATCAGGCCACGAGCATTCATGAGGATGCCGATTCCGAGTGCTTCCCGATTGGGGACTCCGGTAGCCCTCGCAGCCAGCCAGCAGGAGACTCCTTTGCCGATCATGGCGACCAGCAGTACCAGCAGGCACATCAGCCAGCCGGAGGCTGTGTTCAGGAGACCGATTTTTGTATTGAGTCCGCTGAAGGTGAAAAACATCGGCAGCAACAGGGCCACCGTCAGTGGTTCAGCCTTTTCGGTAACACCGCGAGTCATCGCGCCGCGAGGAATGGCGGTGCCCACGATAAAGCCACCGAACACAGCGTGCAGGCCCAGTTTGTCGGTTGCCAATGCTCCCAGCGTCATCAGGGCCAGACAAATCACCAATCCGGGTTCCGTCAGTCGACCATCCCGCGTCAGCAGACGTTCCAGACGCAGCAGCAATGGCCGCAGCAGCAGCGACACACACAGCACAAAGACAATTCCACCGCCGATGCTTCTCAGTGCTGCTGTGGGAGATTTTTCAATGCTGGAAAGCACCACCGCCAGCAGGCACCAGGCACAGCCATCATCAATGGCTCCGGCACCAATGGCCACCGTGCCCATCCGCGTGCCGTTGAGTCCCTTGAAGTGGATGATGCGGGCCAGCATCGGAAAGGCCGTGATGCACATGGACGCCCCAAGAAAGATGGACGATGCCCACGCCGTGCTGCCTGCAGGGAACAAGTCAGTAGAACTATGGAAGTACAGACCCAGCAGGCCTCCCAGCAGAAATGGGCTGAGCATTCCGGCAAGCGAAACGGCGACCGCACTTTTCCACTGCGACCGCACAATGTCGAGGCGAAATTCCATCCCCACGATAAACATGTACAGGGCCAGCCCCAGTTGAGACACCGGGTAGATGTAGCTTTGCGAGTCGCGGGTTTTGGCGTCCCAGGGAAAAATGGCAGCCTGCAGTTCAGGAAAAAACAGGCCCAGCAGGGACGGTCCCAGACAGACCCCGGCAATCATTTCCGCCACCACCTGCGGCTGGCCGAAGCGACGAGCCACGATGCCAATGATGCGGCAGGTGGTCAGAATGACAGCGATCTGCAGGAAGAAATATTCTGCAAGCAGCGGATTTTTCATGGGCAAATCAGGCAAATGAAGCTGGGAAATGAACAGACGTGAGGTCGAATGTTACCGGGAAAAACCGCGTGCAGACAACTGTTGTTTCGACATGTTTTTAATTCAGGCAAAGTTTTTTCACCTGAAATCGCCACAGCGGAGCTCAGCGGCATTCGCGAAATATGAGGCAGGCGTTGTGTCCGCCGAAGCCGAAGCTGTTTTTCATGGCACAGCGAATCCGCATCCGCCGCGGTTCGTGCGGTACGTAATCCAGATCGCACTGGGGATCCGGATGATCGAGGTTGATGGTTGGCGGCGCGACCTGTCGTTCCAGAGCCTGAACGCAGAACACAGACTCAACCCCGCCGGATGCTCCCAGCAAATGTCCCAGCTGACTTTTGGTGCTGGAAACTGCGAGGGCGTCGGCGTGCTGTCCGAAGACCGTGCGGATCGCGTTGGTCTCAGCCACATCGCCCAGCGGAGTACTGGTTCCGTGAGCATTGATGTAGTCGATGTCGTCAGGTTTCAGTCCGGCATCGGTGATGGCCGCCTGGATGGCGCGGGCTGCCCCTGTACCCTGGGGATCGGGTGAGGTCAGGTGTGTGGCATCCGATGACAGTCCGTAACCGCAGACTTCAGCGAGAATGCGAGCACCTCGGCGGCGGGCAAATTCCAGTTCTTCAAGCACCATAATGCCGGCACCTTCGGACAGTACAAAGCCGTCGCGGTCAACATCAAAGGGGCGACTGGCTTCCTGTGGCGCGTCATTGCGAACTGACAGAGCTCCCATGCGTGCGAAGCCGGCGATTCCCATGGGAGTGAGTGCGGCTTCGGTGCCTCCGGTGACCATTACGTCGGCCATACCGTACTGGATCATACGGAAGGCATCCCCGATGGCATTGGTGCCGGAGGCGCAGGCGGTGCAGACGGATGTGTTGGGGCCGCGCAGTTTCCAGCGGACGGACAGATTTCCGCTGGCGGCGTTGATGATCAGTTTGGGGATCATGAAGGGCGAAATGCGATCGGGTCCGCGATCGAACAGCACGGAGTGCTGCAGTTCAATTTCGTCGAGCCCCCCGATGCCGCTGCCGACGAGCACTCCGTAGCGATAGGGATCCCCGCTGCTGAAATCGATGGCCGCCTGGGCCACGGCTTTTTCAGCGGCTACCATGGCAAACTGCGAAAATCGATCAGCGCGACGCAGATCCCGGACATCGATCTGCAGATATTTGGTGGCGTCAAACTGCCGGATTTCTCCGCCGAAGCGGACTTTGAAATCACGGCAGTCGAAGCGTTCCACGGTACCCACGCCGCTTTCACCGCGACACACCGCGTCCCAGACGTCGTCCAGTTCGCAGCCAAGCGGGGTGACAACGCCAAGCCCTGTCACCACTACTCGACGGCGTGACATACACTCAGCTTTCGGCGCAGAATCCGAGAGACAGTTCGACCGGGTCGAGGAGCAGGACGGCCAGCAGTGTGCTGAGCCGTCGATCCGCGATCCGGAGTGGAACTGTCAGCCGGCACGATCAGGATTTTGACTTACCGTTGATGTAATCAATCGCATTTCCAACGGTTTTGATCTTGTCGTAATCCTCGTCCGGGATCTTGACTTCAAATTCGTCTTCGAGCGCCATGACGAGTTCGACGATATCGAGTGAATCCGCTTTCAGGTCGTCGACAAACGAACTGTTGCGGCTGATTTCTTCTTTTGGCACGTCCAGCTGATCGCCAACGATTGCAATGACTTTATCAGTAATATCCGACACAGGTAGCTTCCTCCAGCGAAAACAGGCACCCGATGACTTTGGTGTCGTTCATTCGGTCATCCGAGGAATTGCTCCGGCTGCCTGCTCCGAATGCAGGCGACGTCCGGTCCGCGAATTGGAGTGAAGGTATATCGGTTTTGGCAAACCGTGTAAACCCGTCCCCGTCAGGAGGCAGAATCGAGAGGGATTCGGGAAGCCGCAGGAGCTGCGAAGCGGGCAGAAACTGCCGAAAACGCTGGTTTACCGGGCGGATTCCCCGTTCTCTGGGCGGATCTGCCGGGAATCGTTAGGATGCCCCTCCCGCAGATTTCTGCAGCAGATTCCGTACCTTGAAAAGGGAGGCCATCGATGAACACCCGACTGTTCCTGTCTCTGATCTGTCCGCTGCTGCTGCTGTGCAGTAGTCCTGCTCTGGTCTCGGCTGCCGATCAGGTGACGATTCGGGCCGGCGAGGGTCGGACGCTGGATGTCCGCATCAACGGTCAGCCGTTCACGACCTACAACTACGGCGAGACACTCCCCAAGCCATTTTTCCTGCCTGTCACAACAGCCGGTGGTGTGGTGGTGAATCGAGCCCTCGGAGATGCTTCGGATGCCGATCACCCGCACCACAAGGGTATCTGGAATGCGATTGACGAGGTCAATGGTGTCAAATTCTGGGCCGAGAAGGGCAAAATCGTAAACAGCAGTACGGAAATCGTTCGTGCTGAAGGTGCTTCAGCGGTGATTCGCACCGTCAATGCCTGG
>SXXK01000017.1 GCA_005791255.1 Planctomyces sp. | reverse complement strand
AGCTCCGAATGGACAACCCGGCGATATGCTCCGGAATCACTGTGGGCCCTGCAGCCTGTGCAGCGTCCGACTCTGACCAATTCTTCCGATCATCCAATCGATCGACTGCTGGCGCTGCGTTGCCCTCCGGAACTTCAGGCTGCTCCAGCCACCGATGTCCTGACGTTTGTGCGGCGAGCCACATTCGATCTGACCGGACTGCCTCCTTCGCCTGCTGAGGTTGACGAATTTGTCACGGCCTGTGGTGGTGCCGACGGTGCCGCCCTGGAATCCACACGCGGGACGGCGGCAATCAGTCGTTTGATTGAACGCCTGCTGAACAGTCAGCACTACGGTGAACGCATGTCGCAGCACTGGCTGGATGTGGTGCGATATGCAGACAGCAGCGGATTTGCAAATGACTACGAACGGGGCAATGCATGGCGTTATCGAGATTATGTTGTTCGGGCATTCAACGGCGACAAGCCGTGGAACCAGTTCGTGATCGAACAACTGGCCGGTGATGAACTTGATTCGGGAAGTTCAGAGAATCTTATCGCTGTGGGATTTCTGCGCATGGGGCCGTGGGAACTGACCGGCATGGAAGTTGAAAAAATCGCGCGGCAGCGGTTTTTGGATGACGTCGTGAACAGTGTTGGTGAGTCGTTTCTGTCGCAGTCACTGCAGTGTGCCCGCTGCCATGATCACAAATTCGATCCCGTACCAACCCGCGACTACTATTCCATGCAGGCTGTCTTTGCCACCACTCAGATCAGCGAACGGGCTGCTGCGTTTTTACCTGTTGAGCGAACTGACGGTTTTGAAGAACGGCGGTATCTGGATCAGCGGCAGTCTGAGTATTTGCGGATGCTTGCTGAACTGGATGAGCTGCTGTTGCGGAATGCCGTGCAGTGGTATCAGCAGCAGGGGCGGAATGCGGATCAGTGGCTGTCAGCAGTGGCCGAAGCCAGGCAGGAAGGCCGAGTGCAGTCGGGGCAGGGCAGTGCGACCAGACGCAAATCGTCGGATGTGTTTTCGCGAGCTCGGAAGCTGATGGGTGAGCGAGGTTTTCCGGAGGACCAGTATCCTCCGAAGCTCGTGGGCTTTACGCCGCAGCAGTTTGGGCTTGAACGGGTGGCCCGCAAGGGTCTTGAGCGACTGAAATGGGAGTTTGAACGCTATGAGCCGTTTGCTCTGTCGGTGTATTCCGGTGCGACGAGGGAATTCCGCACCGTGAATGCACCTGTGCGGCCGCCGACGGATCCGCTGAGTCCGGGGGAGGTTGAGGAGACCTGCATTCTGACCGGGGGAGATCCTTTTGCGGCCGGCGAGCGGGTGCGGCCGGGAGTGCTGAGTGCGGTATTGGGTGGTGCCGTAGTGCAGCTCCCGGAGACTGTCTCAGGAAGACGCCTTGCGCTGGCTCGCTGGATCGCCAGTGCCGATAATCCTTTGACGGCTCGATCCATCGTCAACAGGGTTTGGGGCTGGCATTTTGGTCGCTCGATTGCGGCGAATCCGAACAACTTCGGCAGCACGGGTGGCCGGCCGCTGCATCCGGAGCTGCTGGACTGGCTTGCTGCGGAATTTGTGGACAGTGGCTGGTCGGTAAAATCGCTGCATCGGCTGATCATGTCCAGCCGGGCATATCGACGCAGCTCACGGCCCGCAGATGCCGCTGATGTGGCTCGACTGGATCCGGATCTTCGCTGTCTGAGCTGCTTTCCGGCTCGCAGGCTGACTGCTGAAGAGCTGCGGGATGCGATGCTTTCTGTCAGTGGAGAGCTGAATTTGCAGGTGGGCGGAATTCCGAATCGACCGGAGTTGCACGCCGAGGTTGCCCTGCAGCCGCGGCAGGTGATGGGCAGTTTTGCGGCGGCGTGGGTGCCCAATCCCCTGCCGGCTCAGCGACATCGCAGGTCGATGTATGCGCTGCGACTGCGCGGGTTGCCAGACCCTGGTCTGGAAGTCTTTAACCTGCCGACTCCGGATTTTTCCTGTGAACGCCGGGATTCCAGCACCGTGACGCCGCAGGTTTTTGTGCAGTTCAACAGTCAGAACTCGTGGTCCCGCAGCCTCGCGATGGCCAGCCGTGTTCTGCGTGAAACTGCCACTGAGGATAGGGCGATTCAACAGTGCTTCCGGCTCGCGTTTGGTCGCAGTGCCTCGGCGGCAGAGTTACGCCAATGCCTGCAGCACTGGCGTGATCTGGAGGCCGTGCAGCGGGAGGCCGTGTTCCGCACGCCGGTTCCTCCGCCTGAGGTGGTTCGGGACGCCGTCGAAGAGAACACCGGTGAGCGGTTTCAGTTTACAGAGAAACTTTATGGAATGGATCATTTTGTTCCTGATTTGCGTGCCGAGGATTGTGATGCACGGACTCGGGCACTGGCTGATGTGTGTCTGGTATTGCTGAATTCGAACGAGTTTATTTATGTGCATTGACGGCTGCCGGGGGAGGGTGTGAGCATGAGTGATGCCGGGATGAGCTGTTCCCTCGGGCGTCGCCAGTTGATCTGGAGCACTTCCGGGTTGCTGACCAGTCTGGCGTCGTCGGCATTGTTTTCCGATGATCAGTCGGCAGCCGCCAGTGCATCGCTGGTGCCACACTTCGGCAATGCCAAAGCGAAGAACGTCATCTTTCTGATGATGGAGGGTGGACCAAGTCATCTGGATACGTTTGATCCGAAACCCCAGTTGACGCGGCGGCATCTGCAGCAATTCGTGCGAAGTGGCCGGCAGAAGTCGGCTATGGAAGCTGGGCAGCGTTACTATGTTCGCAGTCCGTTTCGGTTTCGCAGGGTGGGGCAAAGCGGCGCGGACATGGCAGAAAACTGGCACTGTCTGGCCGAGGTGGCGGACGAATTATGCTTCTTCCGCGGCTGCACAGTGGATAGTGTAAATCATCCGACGGCGATGTATCAGATGAATTGTGGAAACCGATTCGGCGGTGATCCGGGATTGGGGGCGTGGATCTGTTATGGCCTTGGGTCAATGAATCAGAATCTTCCTGGATTCATTGTGCTGCCTGAAGTCAGTTACCCGCAGGGCGGTGCTGCAAACTGGGGAAATGGATTTTTGCCGTCCCGGTTTCAGGGTACGCCTCTGCGTGCGCGAGGCTCGGCAATTCCCGATCTCAGTCCGCCTCGGGGGGTGACGCCGCTGGAGCAGCGGAAGAATCTGGATCTGCTGGCGCGGCTCAATCAGAAGCATGCGGAGCAGAATCCGGGCAACAGCGAGCTGCAGGCAAGGATGGCCGGGTATGAACTGGCATTTCGCATGCAGGCGGAGGTGCCTGAGTTGCTGGACCTGTCCGGGGAGACGCGGCAGGTGCTGCAGCAGTATGGCGTGGGTCAGCAGCCCACGGACGCCTTCGGACGCAAGTGCCTGCTGGCGCGGCGGCTGGTGGAGCAGGGAGTCAGGTTTGTGCAGCTTTACAGCGGGTCATGGGACAGTCATGATTATATTGAACGGGCGCACGGGAATCTGATCGCGGCAACGGATCGCCCTATTGCCGGGTTGATAGCCGATCTGCGGCAGCGCGGACTGCTGGACAGTACGCTGGTGGTCTGGTGTGGTGAATTCGGCAGAACTCCGGACAATGGCATTCGTCAGGGCACGGCCTGGGGCCGCGACCACAATCCCAATGCAATGACCATCTGGCTGGCTGGTGGCGGATGCCGTGCCGGCAGCACAATCGGTGCGACTGATGAACTGGGGATGGAGGCTGTGGAGTGTCGTGCGCACGTCCGGGATCTGCATGTGACTTTGCTGCGGCTGCTGGGGCTGGACGACAGTCGGTTGACGTATTATCACGCCGGGCGTTACAAGCAGCTCAGTCAGTTTGGCGGGAAGGTGATCGAGCAGTTGCTTGGCTGAAGGAACATCAGTGACCGAGGCGGTCGCAGGTCGTTTTGCGGCTGTTCGCTGCTCGCGTAGACTGAGCGCCACAGGTAAAGCTTTTCTCTGTTCGAACGGATCTCAACGCGATGCCTTTAACAAGCGAACAGATTGCTCGATTCTTCCGGGTTGCCCCGGGTAAGTCCGTACGGCTGGCGGAGCATCACACGGGTTGGGCTCAGACGCCTGAGCTGGAGTCACTGGGCAGGGAAACAGTGCGGGAGCGAGCCGTTGAGATGCTGCAGTCAGAACAGCGAGAACTGTCCGAGCGTCAGAATCTGCTGTACGCAGACAACCGGTATTCCTTGCTGATCATACTGCAGGGAATGGATGCATCCGGCAAGGACGGCACGATTCGGCATGTGATGTCCGGAGTCAATCCGCAGGGGTGTCGTGTCACCAGTTTCAAGCACCCCAGTGCGGAGGAACTCGATCACACATTTCTGTGGCGTTATGCGAAGTGCCTTCCGGAACGCGGCAGCATCGGAATTTTCAACCGCTCTTGGTACGAGGAAGTTCTGATTGTACGAGTCCACCGTGCGGTACTTGCCGATCAGCAGTTGCCGCCGGGAAAACGCGGGAAAGCGTTCTGGAAGCAGCGGTATGAGGACATCGGTTCTTTCGAGCAGCATCTCGTTCGAAACGGTACCGTGATTATCAAAATCTTCCTGAATATCTCGAAAGCCGAGCAGAAGAAACGTCTT
>SXXK01000189.1 GCA_005791255.1 Planctomyces sp. | reverse complement strand
TCGCTCCGGTACCGCTGAACTCAATCCGACTTCAACAGTTGTTCAGCAACCCCCTGTATGCGGGAAAGACCGTGGTTTTGGGTGGAACACAGGTGCAGGTGATGTTTATCGGATCGGCCGCCGGGGCGATGGACTTCGTGTCCAGAGGCAAGCAGAAGCAACTACTGCGGATAGTTCAGGTGCCGGTGTCGTGCGCAGCAGATCTGAATCTGCTGGAAGACGTAGGGTAACACTCCCCCGGCACTTGATTGTCAGTGTACGTTGCCCGGTCTTTCTACATGCACCTTCGTTTGGATGACCTGCGTCCCACGTTTGACGTCCGAGTGGTTTCTCCACATTGCGCGGACGGAATGGATCGCAGTTTTCTGACCTTGAGTCCACTGGAAGGTGACGCCGGTTGCCACCAGGTTCCGATCCGCTTCTGAGGCTTCCTGCCATGTTGCAGGCTGGTCGGCGCTCTGCTGCTTTTTCACAACAGCTCGCCAATTCCCGCACCGCCCGCAGATGCTCAGCCCCGACCTGTCGTGGTCCGGCCCGTTTTCAGCAGACTTCCGCAGATCCCGGTGACAGAATCTCACCGTTGACTTGCTCACCGGCCCGGAATGCCCATACTCCGTAACCTGCCGGTTTGCCCAGCGTTTTTGCTTCACGACCACTGTGTCGAGGTGCGTAGTGAGTTTTCAAGCCCCGAATTCTGTCCCCGGTTTCACGGTCCGCAGCGTCACCGCTCTGTGCTGGGCTCTGCTGTCTCTCCTGCTGCTGTCCGATGCCGCCTGGGCTCAGGCCATCACCAACAGCAAGTACCGGCAGGCGGACAAGTTTCGACAGCTGGAAGAACTGCTGCCGACTCCCAATGACTATCGCACCGCATCAGGCGCTCCCGGACATCGCTACTGGCAGCAGAAGGTTGATTATCAGATCGATGTTGAACTGGATGATGCCACTCAGCGAATCATTGGTCGCGAAGTCATCACCTACACCAACAATTCGCCTGATACGCTGAACTATCTTTGGCTGCAGCTGGATGCCAACATCAAGCATCCTGAGTCCGGTCGCGCACTGTCTGCTCCGGCACCCGCACTGGCCGGTGGCCTCAGCTACAACTCGCTCGATACTCTGCTGACCGGAACTCGCTTCGACGGCTCCGTCAAGGTCAGGGAGGTGCTGGACGTGGCGGCCGGAATTCCCCTGCCCCATGTGGTGGTGAAGACCAGCCTGCGAGTGGATCTGCCGCGGGGACTGAAAACCGGCGAACAGTTCAGTTTTGCCGTCGCATGGGAATACGCCATCAATAATTCCAAAGTCACACCCGGACGCACGGGTTACGAGTACTTTGAAGAGGACAAAAACTATCTCTACGAAATGGCCCAGTGGTTTCCTCGCCTGTGTGCTTACTCCGACGCGGTCGGCTGGCAGCACAAGGAGTATCTGGGATCCGGAGAATTTGCTCTGGAGTTCGGTGACTATGTCGTCAGGATCACTGTTCCGGACGACCACATCGTGGCTTCCACCGGTGTCCTGCAGAACCCTGATGCCGTGCTCTCAGAAGTGCAGCGGCAGCGACTGGAGCAGGCGCGCACGGCTGCCGAACCGCAGTTCATCGTCACCCCGCAGGAAGCCCTCGAAAATCAGGCCGCCGGAACTCAGGGCAAAAAAACCTGGGAATTCAAAGCAGAAAATGTGCGTGATTTTGCCTTCGCCTCCAGCCGTAAGTTCATCTGGGATGCCGTGGGGCATGATGTGGGTGGCAAACGTGTGATGTGCATGTCGTTCTATCCGAACGAAGGCGAGCCATTGTGGAGCCTGTACTCCACTCGCGCCATCGTGCACACCCTGAACGTGTACTCAAAGTACACCTTTGACTATCCGTACCCGACAGCAATTTCCGTCAACGGACCGGTTGGCGGCATGGAATATCCCATGATCTGCTTCAACGGGCCGCGTCCGGAAAAGGATGGCACCTATTCCAGTCGCACCAAGTACGGGCTGATCACCGTGATTATTCACGAAGTTGGCCACAACTACTTCCCGATGATTGTGAACAGTGACGAGCGTCAGTGGATGTGGATGGACGAAGGGTTGAACACGTTCCTGCAGTACCTGGCGGAGGTGGAGTGGGAGGAGACGTATCCGGCGCGGCGCGGCGAAGCGAAGGATATCGTGGACTACATGAAAAGCACCGATCAGGTGCCGATTATGGTCAACAGCGAATCCGTTCTGCAGATGGGCAATAATGCCTATGCGAAGCCCGCTACTGCTTTGAATATTCTGCGGGAAACAGTCCTGGGCCGCGAACTGTTTGACTTTGCCTTCCGCGAATACTCGCGCCGCTGGATGTTCCGTCGACCCTATCCGGCCGATCTGTTTCGCACCATGGAAGATGCAAGTGGAGTGGATCTGGACTGGTTCTGGCACGGCTGGTTCTACACCACCGATCACGTCGACATCGCTCTCAAAAATGTACGCACGATGACACTGTCAGACGGTGATCCCGTAAAGGAAGCCGAACAGAAACGAGCCGAGCGGGCTGCTGAGCCCGAGACCCTGTCGCAGGCGCGAAATAAGCCGCTGCCAAAGCTGGTCGATGCCATCCCAAAACTCAAGGACTTCTACAATTCATTCGATGATCTGGCAGTATCCGAAGACGACAAAAAGAACTTTGAAAAGCTGCTGGCCGGGCTCAGTGATCGCGAGAAGGAGTTGCTGGCCACAAAGCACACGTTCTGTCTGGTCGATCTGCAGAACATCGGCGGACTCGTCATGCCCGTGATCCTGAAGCTGACACATGACGACGGCTCCACCACCGAAGTGCGGCTGCCGGCCGAACTGTGGGTGCGTGACAATCAGGCCGCGACAAAACTGGTGATTTCCGAAAAACCAGTGGTCTCGGTGGAACTGGATCCGCATCTGGAAACCGCTGACACAGATCGCAGCAACAACTACTTCCCGCCGCAGATCCAGAAAAGCCGTTTCCGACTGTTCCGCGATCAGAAGGAACGCAATCAGATGCAGAAAGCCGGGCTGGGAAAAAAAGAAGAAGCCAAACCCGAAGCGGGGGCTGAAGGGGCGAAGAAGCCATGAGGCTCAGCGGCGCAAACCAGCGGACACTGTGCTGCCTGCTGCTGTGCGGCGGGCTGCTGCTGGCGCAGGTAACTGCCGTGACTGCAGCCGGGCACAGTGCGGCACACCCGTTCCACGCCACGGCCGCGGAGGTTGAATGGAACAGTGAGACTCGCTGTTTCGAAGTTTCACTGCAGCTGCCGGGGCTGGTGATGGAAGAAGAGCTGTCGGCTCTGCACCAGCGGCGCGTGAATCTGGAGACGACGGCTGATGCAGAACGGCTGCTGCAGAAGTATGTGGCTGAACGGTTTCAGCTGAGCGGTCGCGGGTTTGCGAAATGCCGTCTGGAATGGGTCGGCATGGAAGTTGAAGTCAAAAACGTGTGGGCGTATTTCGAGCTGCATCCGGAGACTGCCGGAGGGCCGGTGACGGATGAGATTTCGGTGAAACAGCTGCAGGCTGATTGTCAGCTGCTGATCAGTCGCGAGGGACAGGTCAATCTGATTTCCGTGACCAGCGGCAAGGCTCGCGGAACCGCCCATCTGACCGCTCAGGAAACGTCTGCAGCAATTCGCTTCGAATCCGGTCAGGCTCAGCCGCTGCTGCAGTACTGAGCCCCCCGTTCCGGCAGTGCTGCTGAACGCATTCCGCCCGGAGCTTCGCGATTTTTCTGCGAAGATCATGCCGTTCTTTGATGCAATTCCGGGACACCAGGGTCACAATTCTCAGCGTCCCCAGTGTCCTTCTCCCACGTTTGCCCCTGTTGAGACCTGCCATGACTGCCCGCCTGCCCCGGCTGACACTGCCGGCACTGCTGTGTGCCCTGCTGTTTCCCTCGCCTGTGACGTTTGCTCAGCAGCCTGAAGTGCTGCTGGAGGCTGTCGACGGACACCGCTGGATGAAGGGCAACATGCACACGCACTCGCTGTGGAGCGACGGGGATGACTTTCCCGAAAATCTGGCGAAGTGGTACCGCGACAAGGGCTATCAGTTTCTGGTCTTCACCGATCACAACACTCTGCTGCAAAAGGAACGCTGGCTGAATTTGGCCAAACGCAAGGGCAGCGAAAAGGCTGTGCAGCGATTGCGTGAACAGTGGCCGGCAGAGTGGATCGAAACTCGCGGGGAAGGTGAAGCCACCGAAATTCGGCTGAAGACCTTTGATGAAATCTTTGCTCGTCTGGCGGTGCCTCAGGAGTATCTGCTGATTCAGGGCGAAGAGATCACCGATCGTTTCGGGAAACTGCCTGTGCACATGTGTGCCACGAACACAGTCGAGCTGCTGCCCCCGACAGGCGGTGAATCGATTACGGATGTGATTCAGCAGAACATCAATGCTGCCACATCCCGCCGGGAACGTACCGGCGTCAAAACACTGGTGCACCTGAACCATCCGAATTTTGGTTATGCGGTGACTGCCGAACAGTTGATGAAGGTTGTGGGCGAGAACTTTTTTGAGCTGTACAACGGGCATCCCACTGTGCATAACAGCGGGGATGCCGTGCATGCCGGTACGGAACGCATGTGGGACATCATCAACAGCTTCCGACTGCAGACGCTGCAGTTGCCTGTGATGTACGGTCTGGGAACCGACGACGGTCACAATTATTTTGAGACTGCTGCCGGCAAAGGGGCTCAGCCCGGTCGTGGCTGGGTCGTTGTGCTGGCGAAGTCACTTGAGCCGGATGCCATTGTGGAAGCCCTGGAAGCCTGTCGCTTCTATTCGTCATCAGGTGTCAGCCTGAAGTCCGTGCGTTTCCGTGAGGGGACGCTGCGGGTTGAGGTGCAGGCGGAAGCCGATGTGCAGTATCAGATTCAGTTTATCGGAACGAATCGCGATTTCGATCAGACGTCCAGGCCGGCGACAGACAAGGCTGAAGAGGCTGAGACATTGACGCGAGTGTACAGTGAACAGGTGGGGAAAGTTTTTGCAGCGGCTGCTGGTCCCGTGGCGGAATACCGCGTGACGGGGCAGGAGCTTTACGTGCGGGCCGTGGTCACTTCGTCGAAGCGACATCCGAATCCGTCCGAGGCCGGTGAATTCGAACGTGCCTGGGTGCAGCCGATTACCGTGTCGGTGCCGGCAGCAAAATGATTTTGCGGAGTAGCAGTGATGGCACGCTGGTTCTGCTGTCTGCTGGTGTTCGTGCTGAGCGGTCTCGGGGTGACAGCCGATGAGGTCTGGCAGGAGCCGCAGGATCGCGCGTTTGTGTCTCGACTGGACGGGACTGAGCAGCGCTACGTGCTGCTGCAGCCCGCTGACTATGATCCGGCGCGAGTGTATGACGTGCTGATCATGCTGCATGGGCATGGTTCGGATCGCTGGCAGTTTATTCGACAGACGCGGGCGGAATGCAGTGAGTCGAGGCGGTTTGCCGGACAGGCTTCGATGATCTGTGTATCGCCCGATTATCGGGCTCCGACGTCGTGGCTGGGTCCGGCGGCCGAAGCAGACATGGTGCAGTTGATTGACGAGCTGCATCGGGGGCAGCGGGTCGGCAGGATTCTGCTGCTGGGTGGTTCCATGGGCGGTACCTCAGCACTGGCCTTCGCTGCTCAGCATCCGCAGCTGATCGACGGAGTTGTTGCGCTGAATGGAACGGCCAATATGCTGGAGTATGAGCAGTTTCAGGAGGCGATACAGGCGTCCTACGGGGGCACGAAGGACACTCACCGGGACGTCTACCGAACGCGATCGGCCGAGCTGTTTGCTGCGAACCTGACGATGCCGCTGGCGGCGACGACAGGCGGTCGTGATACGCTGGTCCCGCCCGACAGTGTGCTGCGACTGCTGCAGCATCTGCAGGCCGGTGGAGCTCAGGTGCTTTCGCTGCATCGCCCGGAGGGCGGTCACGATACCAATGCCCAGGATACCCGCGAGGCGCTGGACTTTGTCTGGAAGGCGATGCAGCAGCGATCGGCGGCTGCCGCTGAACCGCCAGTCGTCGGGGCCGGACAATCGCTGCGAGTGGTGTGTCTGGGGGACAGTGTGACCGGCATCTATTATCATACAGGTGGCCGACGAGCGTGGCCCGAGCTGCTGCAAATGGGACTGCAGCGAGCATTACCGGGCCGTGACGTGTCGGTCATCAATGCCGGCATCAGTGGCAATACCGTGGCCGACGGACTCGCGCGACTGCAGCGGGATGTTCTTGATCATCAACCGCAGATCGTGACCATCAGCTTCGGACTGAATGATCTGGCGCGGTCGGGCGAAGGGCCGTTTCGGGACGGACTGCTGGAACTGGTACGCCGGATCCGCGCAGCCGGTGCTGAGCCCGTGCTGTGTACGCCGAATGCCGTCATTGATACAGCCGGTCGACCCGAACAGAAGCTGCAGCAGTTCTGTCAGGTGATCAGGGAAGTGGCGACGGTACAGCAGGTCGCCTTCTGTGATTTGCAGCAGGCCGGGCTGAAGCTGCGCGAACGGGCCCCGCAGACATGGCGAATGACCATGAGTGATGCAATTCATCCGAATCTGGATGGACATCGACTGCTGGCCGAAACCGTCTGTCAGCGATTGACCGGTGTGCCAGTCAGTCTGGCCGATGTCCAGCCGGAAACAGGGCTGCCCCGCGTGCAGCAGGTACTGCGGGACGGCGGCCGGGTGAAGATTCTGGCCATGCAGCCGCTGGTCGAACCCCTGCAGCGGGCACTGGAGCAAATGAGACTGACTGAGCACTGTGATGTGACCGTGTGGCAGACGGAGGCAGAGCAGAATGGTGCGGCAATCGCTCGCACACTGCCCGAACTGGAAGCTGAAGCGCAGCGACTGGTGCGTCCGCTGAAGCCGGACCTGGTGCTGCTGACGTTTCCTGAGCAGCGTCCGGAACTGACGGACGAACAGGTGATTCACAGCGTGTCGTGGATCATGAACTGGTCACTGGATTTTGGCCGCAGTTCATGGGACTGCGTCGTGGTGCATCCGCAGCTGTTGAGCAGGCAGGCGGAGACAGCCGAAGCAGGCGAATGGTCAAAGCTGCTGCGGCAGCTGGTGCATGCTCAGGATCTGCAGTTGCTGGAACCTGAACCGGGATCCGCGGCGACTGCTCAGCAGTTGCTGATCGAAAGACTGGGGCCATTCCTGCAGCCCTGATGCCGCCGCCGACAGGCAGCTGCAGAGGCTGCTGCCCGTCAGCCCCCGATCGCCCGGCTCAGCCGCTGCCGGGTTCGCAGAACACCACGATCGATGGATTCCCCACCGGCACGTAACGCCCGGTAAACTCCAGTAAACCGCTGTCTCGGTCGACACGGAAGATCGTCACGTTGTCCGCTCGCTGATTGCAGCAGTACAAAAATCCCCCGGTCGGATCGAAAGTGAAACTGCGGGGATAGTTTCCGCGAGTCCATTCGTTGCCGATCTGCGTCAGACGTCCGTCCGCTGCAGTTGCAAAAATGCCGATGCTGTCGTGCAGCCGGTTGCCCCCGTACACGAACCTGCCATCAGCGGACACCAGAATCTCTGAGCAGAAATTGCTGCCGGCATATCCGGCAGGCAGACTGGGGACCGTCTGACGGGCTTTCAGGGCACCGCTGGAACCGTCATAGTCAAACAGCACAATGGTTGAGCCTTCTTCCTGGATGGAATACAGCCAGCGGCCATTCGGATGAAAATGCACGTGTCGCGGGCCGTCTCCGGCCGGAAGCTGCACCCACGGCTGATTCGCCGGGCTCAGCTTCCCGGTCTCCGCATCAAACTTCCAGACGTAAATGCGATCCTGTCCCAGATCCACATGCAGGACGAATCGTCCGGAGGCGTCCGGCAGGATCTGGTGTGCGTGAGTTCTGTCGTGCCCGCTGAAGGCAAAGCTGCCCGGCTGCACGCTGGTGGCTTTGGTGGGGCCCACCGAACCTTCGTCCTGCTTCACGTCCACTGCGTCGCCCAGCCGTCCGTCCGCCAGCACCGGCAGCACCGAGATGGAACCTCCGAAATAGTTGGCCGTCAGCAGGTAGCGACCGGTGGGGTGCAGTGCCACGTACGTCGGACCTGCTCCGCCCGAGCGAACCGTGTTCAGCAGAGTCAGAGCACCCGTCGCCGCGTCGATCGAAAACGCACTGACGGTGCCCTCTTTGGATTCTCCCACGCGGTCAGTTTCATTGGCAGAATACAGTCGATCGGCCGCTGCGTTGACGGCCAGACAACTGGGGCTGGTACCGAGGTCAAAGGTGCCGGCTGCTGTCAGCCCGCCGGTTTCCCGATCAACTCGAAAAATGTGAATGCCCCGCCCGTTGCCCGGCGGCAGATCCACCTGCGTGGGCAGCACGTCTTTCAGCGGCGAACTGAACGTTCCCACGTAGGCAAATAAGGGCTTTTCCAGCCGCCCTGCACCGGGGACCGCGGCCACACCCGCCACTGTCACCGCTGCTGCCAGAAACTCACGCCGCGTTGCTGCACTCTCTGCCATGACTGACTCGCTGATTCACGGGAACATTCCAACCGCTGCAAACTGCTGAGCATGGTAGTCAGTGTTTCGAGCGAATGCACGCCCCACAGCGGGCCGAACGCGGGCCCGGACCGCAGTCATGGCAAACCGACCGACGTCCGCCGCAGGAATCTGCCGGGTATTGCCCACCGACACACAGTCGCGTTGCCCGCCACAGAACCCGGCATTCCGGCAATTTCATTTGACATCAGCGTGCAGACAGGGATATTGGAGTGAGCTGCGAACTGCGTGCCCGTTTCCTGGCTTTTGTCACCGACAGTGCGGTAATGGAATGCATCCCCGACCACACGTGATCCCCATCGTGATCTCAGCGTCAGGTACAGCATCATGAATGCTGTGCTGCTGGCCTGCCTGCTGCTGACCCTGCCGGTTCAGTCCTCTGACTCGCCCCCGCTGCCCGGACAGCCGTCGGTCAGCTTCACCCGCGATGTCTATCCCATACTCAGTCGCAACTGCCTGCAGTGTCACGGACCGCAGCAGCAGAATGGCGACTTTCGCATCGACAGCCGCGACAGTCTGCTGCACCCGGATATTCTCAGGCCGCGCAGCCCGCAGGCCAGCGAACTGCTGCGCCGCATCACTCTGCCCTCCACCGACGAACAGCACATGCCCCCGATCGGCAATCCGCTCACTCAGCCACAGCAGCAGCTCATTCGCCAGTGGATCGATGCCGGCGCCGCCATCCCCGATCCCTTCATTCCGCCGCCACACTGGGCCTGGTCACCTCCAGTGCGCCCTGAACTTCCACCGCAAATCACGGACTCACCGATTGATGCATTCATCCGGCAAACGCTTGACAGTCACCAGCTGCAGCCCGCTCCTCAGGCCGACCCCGCCGTTCTCGTGCGACGACTGTATCTGGCACTGATCGGATTACCTCCCACACCCGCCGAAGTCGCCGCCTTTGCCGCTGAACCTTCCGAGACCCGCTATCAGCAACTGGTTGACGAACTGCTGCAGCGACCGCAGTTCGGCGAACGCTGGGCTCGACACTGGCTGGACCTGGCTCGCTATGCCGACTCCCACGGGTTCCAGCGCGATGATCTCCGCGATTCATGGGCCTGGCGCGACTGGGTCATTCAGGCACTCAACAGAGACCTGCCCTTCGATCAGTTCACCATCGAACAGCTGGCCGGCGACCTGCTGCCCAATGCCACCGAAGCCCAGCGCGTGGCCACCGGCTTCCACCGCTGCTCACCCACCAATGTCGAAGCCGGCTCACTGCCTGAAGAAACCCGCGCGGAACAACTGATTGATCGAGTCAATACAACGGCCACCATCTGGCTGGGCGCCACTCTCGAATGCGCTCAGTGCCACGATCACAAATATGACCCGTTCTCCTTGCAGGACTACTATCAGTTGCTGGCCTGCTTCAACAATACGGCCCTCGAAGCCGATCGCGCCAACCCCGCTCAGCCGTCTTCCATCCGTTTCATCGGGCCGGAAATGCCGCTCTCCGATCCCCGACACGACGAACAACGCGCTGCACTCAACAGCCGGTTGGCAGAACTTCAGCAGAAACTGAAACGTCAGCGCAGCAGCAGCAGCGCGAACGAAAAATCAGCCGCTGACCAGCCCCGCACGGATTCTGCTCCCGTCGTTCTGAAAGCCGAGTCCATCCGGTCACTTGCTGCTGCCGATACCTGGAACACGTTACCTGATGGTTCCATCCTCGTCAGTGGCGATGCTCCACCCGCTGATGACCTGGTCACCGTCACCGTCCGCCAGCCGCTGCAAAACATCATCGCCCTGCGACTGGAAGCACTGCCGCATGATTCGCTGCCCGGAAAAGGTCCCGGTCGTGGTGATAAAAAACGCCCGAATTTCGTCCTGCACGAATTCACAGCCACACTGACAGAAGGCGACGCAGATCCGCTTCCGCTGCGATTCACATCCGCCACCGCCGACTTTTCGCAGCAGAACTGGGATGTCGCCGGGGCTGTCGATGGACAGCCAAAGACCGGCTGGGCCATCGCCCCGCGGTTCGCTGCGCCACATCACGCCACATTCCGCCTGGCCAGCCCCCTTACTCTGACCGAAAACTCGATCCTTACCATTCGGCTTGATCAGCACTTTGGCAGTGGTCGCAGCCTCGGCCGTTTTCGACTGTCAGCCCTGTTCAGCGACTCGGATCCTGAAACCGAACAACTGCAGCAGCAACTGCAGCAGGTACAGGACAGCCTCGCGGCACTCGCACCAGCCACCACGTTGGTCATGGTTGAACAGCAGCCGCGGCCGGCCTTCATCTTTCAGCGCGGTGATTACCGACAGCCCGGAGCAGCCGTGCAGCCGGGGATACCAGCCCTGTTCCGCGGTTCGCAGCCCGCGACTCAGCCGCAGAACCGCCTCGAACTTGCCCGCTGGCTGGTGTCGCCCGCCAACCCGCTGGCTGCGCGAGCTGCCGTTAATCGCTGGTGGGCCGAGCTGTTCGGTACCGGACTGGTGGCGACTCCCGAAGATCTGGGCTCTCGCTGCGAACCTCCCAGCCACCCGGAACTGCTCGACTGGCTGGCGGTCGAGCTGATCGAAAATGGCTGGTCCATGAAACATGTTCTTCGCCGGATAGTGCTGTCCCGCACTTTTCGCCAGTCAGCCGATTCCACACGGCAGCAGCAGCTGGATGACCAGAATCGACTGCTGGCCCGCGGACCCTCATTTCGCATGGATGCCGAAATGATCCGCGACAATTTGCTGGCTGCCTCCGGACTGCTGGACCTGAAACAATTCGGCCCGCCCATTCGGCCGCCGCAGCCCGCCGGATTCTGGAACAAAGTCGGCGGCCAGCAGTATGACTATCAGGTCAGCCCGGGCACCGAAAAATATCGCCGCAGCATTTACATCGTGCTGAAACGCAGTGCCATTCATCCCAGTTTGTCCACGTTCGATGGTCCCGCACGCTTCGCCTGCACCGTGCAGCGTTCCCGTACCAGTACCGCTCTGCAGGCCCTCGCTCTGCTCAATGAACCAGTCAGCGTTGACGCCGCCACGGCACTCGCCGGCCGTATGCTCAGCAGCCCCGGCGCTGACACAGACTCCCGGCGACTGACCCACGGATTTCAGCTCTGCACGGCCCGCACACCGGAACCGGCCGAGCTGCAGGTGCTGCTGCAACTGCTGAAACAGCAGCGCGAGGCATTGCGGCAGCGTTCCCCCGCCGACGCTCACGACACCATCGAACAGGCCGCGTGGCACGCGGTTGCCGGAGTCCTGCTGAACCTGCACGAAACCATCACTCGTCCCTGAATCACGTTATCCCCCCATTCCCTTCCCTGATTTCAGTCCGAGCACTGCTTATGTCACGGTCCGGCAATTCTGACTCAGCCACCTGCACCCGCCGCACTGCAGCCGCTGCCATCGGCGGTGCCGCACTGGCAATCTCCGGCGGCAGGCTGGCCGGAACATTCGCCAGCGTCCCCGGCACTGTCGACACCCGGCCGCTCGCCCACTTCGCCGCCAAAGCGAAACACCTGATCTGTCTGCACATGATCGGAGCCCCTTCGCAGCTTGATCTGTTTGATGACAAGCCCGAACTGGTCCGCCGGCATGGCCAGCCGTGTCCGGAATCGGTGACCCGCAATCGCGATTTCGCCTTTATCGGCAAAACGTCAGTACTGGCTGGTTCTCCGTGGAAGTTCAGGCGACACGGCGAAAGCGGTCAGGTGCTGTCCGAGCTGCTGCCGGAGCTGGCGACGGTGGCCGATGAGCTGGCCGTGATTCGATCGGTCCATACCAATGAAATCAATCATGCCCCGGCTCAGATGTTCCTGCATTCCGGCTTCGGACGCAGCGGACGACCGACGCTCGGAGCCTGGCTGTCATGGGGACTGGGCTCAGACAACCCTAATCTGCCGGCCTGGGTCGTGCTGCTGAGCGGGCCTCCGGGCGGAGCAGGCACCAGTCTGTGGTCCGCCGGATTCCTGCCCGGCATTCACCAGGGAACTCAGTTTCGAGCCGAGGGCGATCCCGTACTGTTTCTGTCCAATCCGCCGGGGTACCAGCCCGAAGACCGGCAGCGACAACTGGAAGCGCTCCTCAGCCTCAACAGCATCCGGGCTCAGCAGACTCTGGATCCTGCCGCTGCGGTACGCAGCAGCCAGTATGATCTGGCCCTCCGCCTGCAGTCGTCGGTGCCCGAGCTGCTGGCGCTGAATGAAGAATCGCAGGACACTCTGCGACAGTACGGAGCCACTGCCGGGCAGCCGTCCTTTGCCGCCAACTGCCTGCTGGCCCGTCGCATGGTGGAACGCGGCGTGCGCACGATTGAACTGTTCGATGCCGACTGGGATCACCACTCCTCTCTGCAGACCGCTCTGCCCCGCAAATGCCGGGAAGTTGATCGACCCATTGCGGCTTTGATCAGGGACCTGCGGCTGCGTGGACTGCTGCAGGACACACTGCTGGTCTGGATGTCCGAATTTGGACGCACGCCCCTGCAGCAGGGTGGCACTGCCGCCACCGCCGGACGCGATCATCACAAGGATGCCTTCACCATGTGGCTGGCTGGAGCCGGTGTGCGACCGGGAATGTCGCTCGGAGCGACCGATGATTTCGGGATGGATATCGCGGAACGCCCGGTTCACGTCCACGATGTTCAGGCCACAGTGCTGCAACTGCTGGGACTGAATCACGAACATCTGACGTATCGCTATCAGGGGCGGGATTTTCGCCTGACCGATGTGCACGGCCAGGTGCTGCAGGAAATCCTGCTGTGACAGGATTGCGATCGTCCGCAGGGCGACCGAGTTTTGCCTCACGCGAAGCTGCGAAGCCGCGAAGTTGAACGCCCCAAACTGACAACTGGCAACTCAATCCTCCCCTGCGCGCCCGCAGGCGAAGAGGGGCTGTGGGTGAGGGGGTAAACCACCCTGAAAAGCCCCCCCACCAGCCACAGCTCATCAACAAAGCCCTGCCCTGCCCCCGGGTTTCGCCTGACGGGAGGGCGAAGCTCCGGCTGAGCCTTGTGCGTGGCAGCACCGGACGTGAACGGCTCGGTGGGAGCCTCGCGATCCCATTACCCACCGGCTTTTGCACAGCGAGTTTCATCCGTGGCGAATTTGCGTGTTCATCCGTGGCAAACTCCACCCCGTGCGATTCATGGGCGGCGCTCAGGCTAAATTCCGAGCTACTGGTAGATCACAACCAAAAACACCAGCGCCTCGGCCTTGCCCGGATTCCGGATCTCATGCGGAACGTCCGCGCGGTAGCTGGCCGAATCCGCCCGATTCAGCTCCGTCGTCTCGTTGTCCGAAATCACCACCACCCGGCCCTTCTGCACCGTGAGAAATTCGCGAGTTCCCTGGAAGTGCGGAGCCGACCGCAGGGCGCCACCAGGATTCAGCAGCACCTCGTAGAACTCCACATCCTTCTCCAGATGCAGAGGTGACAGAGTCCGGATGGAACAGTTCTGGTCCGAACGAAAAATGTGGCTGCGGTCATCGGCCCGGATAATTTCAATTCCCGGTGCCGTACCTGCCTGCTCCACCAGCTCCGCCATGCTCATTCCCAGCGCACCCGCAATCTTGACGGTCACCGCCAGAGTCGGATTGGCCTGCTCACGCTCGATCTGACTGAGCATTGAGCGGCTGACACCGGATGCCCGCGACAGCACATCCAGTGACCACCCGCGGTCACGCCGCAGCTGGTGAATCCGACGACACACATGCCGACTGACATCCTCGGCCGATTCAGCTGATGCGGTTGACTGAGCAGCATCAGCGGCAGAACGCGCGGATTTCATCAGTTCACCACTTCCGGATTTCAATATACTGGATGATTCTTCTTGCAAACCGAACGCCACCACGTGTACTATACCGCACGCAATCTCCAGTATATTCAAAAACCGCTGAAATTCGCGAAAGAAACTCAGATGAAGGCCCTCGTCAAACGCCACGCGGAAAAGGGGCTCTGGCTGGAAGACGTTCCGGAACCCAAGGTCGGCGTGAATGATGTTCTGATTAAAGTTGACCGAACCGGTATCTGCGGTACGGACGTGCATATCCATGAATGGGATGCCTGGGCACAGCGTACCATTCCGGTACCAAGGGTCGTCGGGCATGAATTTGTCGGCGAAATTGTGGAAGTCGGTTCGAACGTCGCCGATTTTCATCCGGGGGACATTGTCAGCGGTGAAGGCCATGTGGTCTGCGGCCGCTGCCGCAACTGTCTCGCCGGACGGCGACACCTGTGCCCCAAAACTCAGGGTATCGGTGTCAATCGTCCGGGGGCCTTTGCAGAATACATCGCGCTGCCCATGACCAATGTCTGGCATCATCACCACGGCATCGACCGCGATATCGCTTCCATCTTCGATCCGTTCGGCAACGCAGTCCACACCGCTCTGGCTTTCCCCGTGCTGGGCGAAGACGTGCTGATCACCGGGGCCGGACCAATCGGGCTGATGGCGGCTGCCGTCGTTCGTCATGCCGGAGCTCGATTTGTGGTAGTGACCGATGTCAACCCGTGGCGTCTGCAGCTGGCCCAAAAAATGGGCGCCACGCGCACCGTGGATGTGCGGTCCGAACGACTGGAAGATGTTCAGCGGGAACTGGGTATGGTCGAAGGCTTCGATGTCGGACTGGAAATGTCCGGCAACGCCGACGCATTCCGCAGCATGCTGGCCAATATGGCGCACGGCGGCAAAGTGGCCATGCTGGGCATCCCCACCACCGACATCTCCATCGACTGGACTCAGGTCGTGTTCAATATGCTCACCATTCACGGCATCTACGGACGCGAAATGTACGAAACGTGGTATAAGATGACCGTGATGCTGCAAAGCGGGCTGGATATCAGCCCCGTCATCACGCACCGACTGCACTACACCGAATTTGCCAAAGGCTTCGAAGCCATGAAGTCCGGCCAGTCCGGAAAAGTCATTCTGAACTGGAACAACTGAAGCGTCAGGAAAATCGCCATGTCCGGTCTCACTGATCATGCTGTTGCTGAACTGCAGTCCATCCGCACTCAGGGACTGTTCAAAGCCGAACGCACCATCGATTCACCCCAGAACACCAGTATCCGGCTGGCTGATTCCAGTCAGGTCGTGAATCTTTGTGCCAATAATTATCTGGGACTGGCTGATCACCCGGCCATCGTGCAGGCCGCCCGCGAAGCACTCGATCGCTGGGGCTACGGCATGGCCTCCGTCCGCTTCATCTGCGGCACGCAGTCCGTCCACCACGCCCTGGAACAACGCATCAGCAGCTTCCTCGGAACCGATGACACCATCCTCTACAGTTCGTGCTTCGATGCCAACGGCGGTCTGTTCGAAACACTGCTCACAGAACAGGACGCCATCATTTCGGACCAGTTAAACCATGCCAGCATCATCGACGGCATTCGGCTGTGCAAGGCTCAGCGGTATCGCTACCGCAACAATGACATGGCCGACCTCGAACAGCAACTGC
>SXXK01000188.1 GCA_005791255.1 Planctomyces sp. | reverse complement strand
TCGCCACACGCTGCTGCTGACCACCAGACAACTGGAACGGACGGTGATCAAGACGCTCGCCCAGACCCACCATCTCCGCCAGCTCTTTAATCCGCTGCTGCTCACGATCACCAATCTTCGGGTAGCCCGTGCGGTAATGCAGCGGTACTTCAATGTTCTCCAAAACCGTGTACTGCGGGATCAGATTGTACGACTGAAAAATGAATCCGATCTTCTCGTTCCGAATCGTCGACAACTCGTCATCCGTCATCGATGACACATCGCGGCCGGCCACGATGTACTTTCCGCGAGTCGGGCGGTCCAGAGCCCCCAGCAGGTTCAGCAATGTGCTCTTGCCACTGCCCGATGAACCCATGATCGCCACAAAATCACCACGCGGAAAGTCAATGGAAACCCCACGCAACGCCTGCACAGGAACTGCGCCCAGCATGTAATCCTTCTGCAGATCAATCACCTGTGCTGCCAGACTCATGACTTGCCACTACCAGAGTTCATAAACAGCCGAATCGACCTGCCGGTCACACACACGCAGACAACACACCGCATCAGCCGGCACCACCGCCACCAGGACCACCACCACCCGGCGGACGCTGCTGCATCATCTTCTTAATCGCCTCCTGCATTTCCTCCAAAGTCAGCTTGCCGTCACCGTTCAGATCCGATCGATCAAAAAATTCCGGTCGCGGATGCTCAGACTTCGTGACAACCCCGTCCTTGTCCTTATCCATGCTCTCAAACATCACTTTGGGATCCATGGCCATCCCGCCACCACCAGGTCCCCGACCACCGCCTTGACCACCCGCGCCGCCACCCGGACCACCAGGAGCTCCACCCGGACCACCCGGACCACCGGCAGCCTTGCGATCAGGTGTCTCCAGCTTTTCCCGCTTCGCCTCCACCTCCGCAGACTTCTCAGACTCCAGCTCCGCCAGTTCCTTCTTGAAATGAGTCCTCGGACTCATCACCACCAGCTCATTCTCAGCCACACCCTCCAGCACCTCAATGTACTCGTCGTTGGCATCCCCCACCTTCAGCTCACGCCGCTCCACACCGCCCTTACCCGAGTAAACGTAGGCGTAGTAATAACCGGAAAACGAGACCACGCTCTGCACCGGTACCTGCAGCACAGGATCCTTGCGGTCCTCCACCACAACCCGAATCTCCGCCGTCATCCCCGGCTTCAGCTTCCGCACCCGCTCAGGCGAATCCAGAATCTGCACCACCGCCTCGTACTCCTTCAAATCCGTATTCGGCCAGCTGCCCGGAATCGGCACCGATGACACCGACTGCAGACGACCCCGATAGGGATCCCCGGGAATCGCATCAATCTCAATCTCCACCGGCTGGCCAATCATCACGCGACTGATCCGCGATTCGTGAATTCGAGCATCAATCTTCATGTTCTCCAGATCCGGCAGATTGATCACCGCCTGCCGCTCACGAACCGCCGCACCCTCTTCAATCACGACCGGCTCACTGCCACGAGAACTTTTCTGGGAGGCATAAACCACTTCGCCAGCCTGAGTCGCGACGAGCCGACAGGCCTTGATCTGACGCTGAAACAATATGAGCTTCTCTTCCTCAACACTCAAGGTCAGCTGCGCCGCATCAGCCGCAGCCTTCATCTGAGTCATCAAAGCCTCGCCCTCCAGACGCGCCCGCTGAGTCTCTCGCTTCGAATCCTCAGCCGTCTGAGTCAGCTCCTTCTCTTTCTTCGGCCGAGTATACTTTTCGAGCACTTCCAGTTTGCCCCGGTTCACGCTCAGCAAAATCTGCGACTGCGTCACTTTCAGACGAGCACTCTCGAGCTGGTTCACGTTGGCATAACCCAGCCGCGCCTGGTCCCGAATTCGCTCGTACTCCTCTCGATTGATCGATAACTCTTCCTCGGTCTTCTTGATGTCGCCCTTCAGAGTCTCCAGCTCCTGCTCGTACTCACCCCCAGCCGACGTGTAACTGATCAGACTGAGCCCCGCCAGGTCCTCGGCCAGCCGAGCCTTGGCAACGGTGCTCTCGTTCGTCGTCAACTGAATCTCAATGTCCTTCAGAGCCTTCTCGAGATTCGCACGAGCCGTCGTGACCTTGATCTGCTGCTCCTTGTCCTTCTCAACCAATGTCGAAGAATCCAGCTCACAGCACACATCACCCGTCAGAAAATCACCCTTGCGAACCTTCTGACGGTCCTTTACCAGCAACTCCGTGTGCTCGCCAAAGACCAGCTCGTACGTCTTCTCCTTACCGTCATCAGATACCACCTTCACCGTCTTGACAGACTCCGATGCCGCATCCACAAACTGCACCGCGCCGTCAAACTCGGCGACCACCGGAGCATTCACTTTGCTGCCCTCAGGCACCAGCGAAATGATCGTTGTTGATCCCTCAACACTGTTGCTCAATGTCGAATTACGCAGACTGTCCACCGTTCCGTTCTCGGTGATCACAATCCGAAACGGACCCTTCTCCGCCAGCTTCATCACATAATCCGGCATCGCATCCTTCTTCGCACCCAGGATACGATCACGAACCGACGGTATCAGCACCACCGCAGCGATGCCCGCCAGCAGCAACGCCGACACCAGCCAGAATACAGACACTCCGGGACGACCTGGCTGAAGCTTACGAGTCATGCGGGGAACCTTTGACAAATGCGGCAGAACAAGGCAGGATCGCAGAGAAGTCATTCCGATGTCGCAGGAACAGCATCCTGGTCAGCCGGAATCGGAGGCACTGTGGCAGGCACGACTGCGGAAGCTTCAGCAGGCGGACCAGCACCCTCTACCGGAACAGATGCCTGCATCCGCTGGTAAAATCGGTCGGTCCAGACGCCCCGCGCGTCGATGTCCATGATACCCATATCACGGAAGATGTTAAGCCGATTCGTCTCATATACGACCCAATCCTGGATAAGTCCGTTCTGAGCCGTCAAAACCGAATTCAACGCGTTCAAAAGACTCAACGCATTGCCCTGACCACCAATCTGCTGACCACCCTGCGCCTGCAAAGACGCATTGTCGTACTGCAACGCCGCATTGCGCACCGTCACTCGGTCCACTCGCAGACGATACTCCTGCACACCCAGCTGTCGCCAACTCGAACGAATCGTCTGCTTGATTCGGTCCTCCTGCTCCATATACGTTCGCCGAGCACGCTGGAATGCCACCAGCGACTGACGATAACCGTTACGCTCCAGAACCTGGTCCAATGGAGTAGTGAACTTTAGTCCAGCACTGTGGTTCGTGCTGCCCTTTGCGTCCGGGTTCAACCCCTGATTCCCCCGGAACGTCACGTCCAGACCCGCCTCCAGACGGTTCGCCTGGATCTCCACCTGACGTCGAGCATCCATCACGGCCGCTCGCACATTCATAAGGTCATGCCGATACTCCAGCCCCAGCGCCACCACTTCCTCAATATCAGGAATCCGCGCTGATTCATCCAGACTGAACGGCATAATCGCTATCTGCTCCACCCGCAGCGAAGCCTGCAGGACCTCCAGACTCTGCGCCATCCGCAGCAGATACTTGTCCCGCAGATCGCGAGCCCCGCTGGCGATTTCCACCAGCAGTTCCGGCAGCGTGTAGACCTCCACTGCACCACGATCACCCGACCTCGGCAGATCCCGCCAGCTTTCCGGCAGCTCCGCCAGCTCGATCTGACCGTTCCCGTTCGCATCCAGCGACTGCAGCAGCTCCTGCTCACTGCCCGCCGACAGCAGTTTCCTCAGCATGTCCAGCAGGCCACTGCCAAACGCAAACTCACGCTCCGCCAGTCGATACAGACGCCGATCCTTCTCCAGTCGCTCCACGATCTCTCTGCGTTCAGTCTCATCGCGCAAGTACCGTTTGCCCGGTTCGATCGCCGTCAGGTTTTCCTTCGTCCGCTCCAGCAGCTCTTCCAGCGGCTTGAAATCCGCCGCCACCCGGCGAATTCCGACCTCATAGAGCTGATCCCGAGCCCCGGCGAGCGCTTCCACGTAACTTTTCACCGCCATCAGGCTCGGACCCGCGGCCGGATCATCAGCCCCCTGCTTCGGCAGCAACTGATCTCCGATGTTCTTCTGCACCGTCCGCAGATCACGTTCCAGATCGATCAGATCCCAGCCGATCAGCTCGAACTGGTCCAGCAGCGCCGTATCCACACCCAGTTCCACGTTCGGCGGCAAGCCCAGCAGCAGCTTGAACGAATCCTGCTGGTCCTGAAGCTGTCGCTGCGAATTCGCCAGCGAGACCTGTGACTGATTCAGACGGTCACGCAGCTGCAGATAGGACAGACTGGTCGTCTGCTGCTTCTTGAAATCAATCAGCTCCGAAGCCGCGGCCACGTAATCCGCATCCTGCGACACCGCCAGCACCTGCTGCTCCTGCTCCGGCAGCATATCACCACGCCACTTCAGCCAGTTGCCGTCGTATGACAGCTGCCCCTGCAGCTCAGCCGGAATCTGCAGATTCTGAACACCGTCCAGAGCCGCATTCACTACTCCTGGCACTCGCCTGTCGCGAGCCTCCTGAGCCTCCAGCTGCTCTTCCAGCTGCCGAATATTATTTTCGGTGTTCAGAATATTCTGCCGCTGCTGCAGCAGTGTCAGATAGCTGGAAGCCACCTGCGTAAACAAAGTCTGACGGAATCGTGCCAGAGTCCTCACGCTGTACAGCACACTCCGCTCATTCTGCGTCAGCGACTCAAGCGCAATCTTCCGCCCCGCGTTGAACAGCAGGGGCTGAGTCAGGCTGTAGCCGATCGATGGCGCCGAGGATTCGCTGCCGTTCCCCGAAAACACCCACGTCACCGAATTCGCAATATCAGCGGCAATCTGTCCGCCGGTCGGCAAAGTCTGACTGATGCCGAACGGAGTCGCCAGAACGCCCGAAGTTCGACCCGCCGCGTTCGAACGAGCCGTGAAATCGACACTGGGCTCAGAACGATTCGTACCCAGATAACGCACCCCCAGCTTGAATCGCTCGGCCGTCAGATTCAGAGCATCCAGATACAGGTTCTCAATCGTGTTCTGATACTCGCGACTGTGTATCGAAGTCAGATTCATGGCGTCCGGAATACCGACACTCTGCAGCTTCACACTCGCATGCGAACCCACCGGGTCCACTCCGGTCTGATCAATCCCGTACGGCTTCAGCCAGTGCGGGTTCTCAATCGCAAACGAAACACCCAGCTTGTGCCAGTTCTTGTAGCCCCGCCGCCCATTCACCGAATGCATCAGCTCGTGAGCCGTCGGATCATCCGGCGGCAGCGGACGCTTGTCAGGATCCCACGGATCATAAAAACGACTCCGCGGGTCAGGAGTCAGATCCACTCGCGGAACACTCCAGTGCGGGTCATTGATCTTCTCGCCGATCGCCGTGTACGCGTCGCGGTCAGCCTGCTTCCGCCAGAACTGCCGCGAACATCCCGACAGTGACGTCAGGCCGGCAACTCCCAGCAGCATCAGCGACAGTTGTGCCTGAAATTTCTTACGCAGCATTCGACTCAGCATCCTGCTGTACTCCGGTGCCCGTGGGGATCTGTCGCGTATCCGCACCTGCACCCGCCAGCCACCGCACGCTCCACGCCCCCCCCAAACTCACAGGGAACGCTGCAGGATTTGCGCGCAAATGGCCAGCCGTAACGAATACGTCGACTTTCCAGATTTCGTCAGTTGTGACGAATGGGCTTAATCGCAGTCACGCAAAGTCGGCATTTCCGTCAAACTCTGCCCAGACTACCCCCCATTCTGCTGTTCGAACACTGAACACTCACTGCCAAAAAACCGGCACTTTCCGCCGACTCAGACCGGCCCCAGAAACTTCACCGTAAAACACTCACTCGCCTTCACTGCCCCCTTCTCGATCTGCCCCAGCTCCTCGATCTGCCGCACCAGCGTCTCCCAGCGCTCCAGAACCATCCCGCACTGACCCGGCTGACCGTCCGCAGACCTGCACAAAGGCGCCATCGCCGTCGCTCCAAACTCCAGAGCCGCATCGCTCATTTCCGCATTCAGCTTCCGAATCGCCTGATTCGTGACTCCCGGAGCCCGCAGATATTCCTGCCACCCCGACACACTCGCCCGAACCACCTTCCCAACCAGCTCCGGGCTCTCCGAAATCACGTCCTCCGTGGTGATCAGCACACTGGCATACGGATCAAAACCAATCTCCGACACCATCAGCACTTCCGGATCGCCGCCTCGCTCCTTCGCCACAAAAGGCTCGCTGAATACAAAGGCCTGCTGAGCAAATGCCGGCTTCTGCAAAAACTCACCCACCATCCCGCTGAACGGAATCATCCGCACATTCGTCAGTGGCAACTGTTTCTTCATCCACAGAGCGAAGGGACGAGCGTCGCTGATCGCCAGTTCAATATCCTGCAGATCCGCCAGTGACTTAAAGCCCGCTGCCCGATGCACCATGATGCAGCGAGGTGAACTCTGCAGGGGTGCCAGCAACGCCACAACCGGCACTCCCGCCGCCCGCGCCAGCACCACATTGTCAGCATCCGACACCGCAAACTGAATCCGACCCGCCGCCAGCTCGGCAATCACCGCCTGCGGAGCACCCGGGCCACCCGGAATGATCTCCACCGAAACCTCTTCCGCCGCAAATTTCCCCAGCACATCCGCTGCCAGAAATCCGCCATGCTCCACCTCCGGGTACCAGTTCAGAGCCAGACGGGCCTGCAGTTGCGGAGTTTTCGATTCAGCACCGCCACATCCACATAAAACAGCCACCAGACTGAGCAGCAACAGGACTCGACCACCCATGAGAAACTTCCCCCGCCGCAAAACCCGAAAAATCGGCTCAAACATCAAACTCATCGCAATTTATGCGATCTCAACGCAAATGTTGCCGAAAATCCTCAAACTTCCAATCGCCCTGAAGAAAGATTCCCTGTAACCGTCGCGTCTGCGACTGATCGCACTGCAGGAATTCTCAGGAATCACCCATGAATCCGCTGGCTGACACACTGATGTGCCCCAGCTCTGGCCACTCTATCGGACCGGAAGCCAATCTTCGTGAGGCTGCCTGCTTGCTGCTGCAGCACGGGCACTCCAGCCTGTTCGTCATCGACCTTCACGGCATACTTCTCGGACGCGTCACCGAAGACGTGCTGCTGCAGGCACTGTTTGCCGGCACGTCAGACCTGACTCCC
>SXXK01000016.1 GCA_005791255.1 Planctomyces sp. | reverse complement strand
TGTGTCGGAGGGGTGGTCGATGAAATCGATCATTCGGGAGCTCGTGCTGTCGCGGACGTATCAGCAGAGTGTGGTGCCGGCGTCGGAGGACGATCCGAACAACCTGAGACTGCGGGGCCAGAATCGGCGACCATTGCCGGCGGAAACGATTCGCGATTCGTTGCTGATGATCTCAGGACAACTTGACTTTGCACGCCGCAATTCTGTGGTGCAGCAGTTGGGTATGTATGCGATTGCCACTTCAGGGGCCCGGCATGTGTCGCTGTCACAGACGGGAGAGCTTCGGCAGCGGAGCATTTATCTGCCTGTCATTCGTGGGGCCGTGCCACCGTCACTGGCGGTGTTTGACTTTCCCAATCCGGATCTGGTTACGGGGCGACGGGATATGACCACGGTCCCCGCTCAGGCACTTTTCCTGATGAATTCTGCCTTTGTCAGGCAATTGTCGGAGGCGTTGAGTGAGGATCTGACGGAATCCGCTGGAACGGATTCTGAGATTCTGCGGCAGCTGTTTCAGCGAGTGCTGGTTCGCGATCCGGATGCGGAGGAGATTCAGGCTGGTCTGCAGTGGATTGCGGAAGTGATGGCGGAGGGCCGAACAAGGAAGGAGGCCATCGCGCTGCTGGTGCAGGTGATGTTCAGTTCAGCCGAATTCCGATTTGTCGACTGAGATTCTGTTGGTTGTGGTGCTGGTCGGGAACAGGGGATGGTGAAGCTGTGAGGCATTCCTGTCAGAGATTTGAGCGGGTGGAAAATCGCCGGCGGTGGCTGCAGAATTCTGCCTGCGGATTTGGTGCACTGGCGTTTCATGCATTCGCAGATGAGGTTGCCAGGGCCACGGGGGCGGGGAGCGTGCTGCCGCATCACTCGCCGCGTGCCAGACGCGTGCTGTTTTTGTTCATGCACGGTGGCGTATCTCAGGTAGATTCGTTTGATCCAAAGCCTGCTCTGCGGAAATGGCATGGAAAGCCACTGCCAATTCGCGGTCTGGATCGACTGGATATTGAGCTGCAGGATGGAGCGGGTTACGGGAAGGTTTTGGATTCTCCGTGGAGATTCAGGCAGCACGGTCAGAGCGGAGCCTGGTTTAGTGAATTGTGGCCGCAGCTGGCAAAGCATGCGGACGACCTGTGTTTCATTCGGTCAATGCACACACGAGGCACATCGCATGGTCAGGCGGTGTCGATGATTCATACGGGGGACGACAATCTGCTGCGTCCTTCGGTGGGAGCATGGGTCAGTTACGGACTTGGGACGGAGAACGAGAACCTGCCCGGCTTTGTCAGTGTGACGCCTCCTGCAGGTCACGGTGGTACCAGAAATTACGGTGCCGCTTTTCTGCCGATTCATCATCAGGCCACGACGCTGGGGCATTCGGCCAGTAAGACTTCGGAGGCGACGATTGAATTCCTGGAGAGCGGCGAAAGGCACCCGGGGGATCAGCAGCGGCAGATGGAACTGCTGCAGATGCTGAACAGGAAACATCTGAACCAGGTGCAGGACTCAAGAATTGAAGGTGTCATTCGCAGCTTTGAAACGGCCGCTCGAATGCAGGGGGTGGCGCCTCAGTTGATCGACATCAGCAGTGAGACGGCAGCGACTCGTGAACTTTACGGCCTGAACCGACCGGAAACTGCAGACTTTGGTCACCGGTGTCTGCTGGCGCGAAGGTTCTGTGAAGCCGGCGTGCGGTATGTGCAGGTAAGCACCCCCTATGTCTGGGACCAGCACGGGGGACTTCAAAAGGGACACACCAAAAATGCTCTGTCCACAGATTTGCCAATCGCTGGACTGCTCACTGATCTGAAACAGCGGGGTCTGCTGGAGGACACACTGGTGGTTTGGGGTACGGAGTTCGGTCGAACACCAGTGGCTGAGGGCAAAGATGGTCGAGACCACAACCCGGCCGGATTTACGATCTGGTTGAGCGGCGGCGGAGTCAGGGCGGGATACAGCCACGGGGCAACTGATGAATTCGGCTACTTTGCTCAGGAAAACAAAGTGCACATGCACGATCTGCACGCCACCATACTCCATCTGCTGGGGATCAATCATCAGCAACTGACGTACCGCTCTGCCGGCCGCGACTTTCGGCTGACCGACGTCTATGGCAATGTCGTGCACGAAGTACTTGCCTGAATGCTCTGGCGAGCACAGCTGGGCGCAGTGAAGCAGTGGATGCGCAAGGGACACCGCGTCCAAAACCCGGATACGATCGGACTCCCTGCGAAAGTCTCGCAGCCAGGGTAGCATCCGACGTTGCGAGACAACCGAGCCGGATCCAAAGCCGCCTGCAACCATCCGGGTGAAACAGCAGCGGGGAGCTGCTCGGGCTGGCTCAGCGCAGCAGCTCTGTGATTCGTGGGCCGGGCTCATTGATCGATGACATCCTGGGATTCCCCGCGACGTCAGCGGGATTGGTTGTCGGGTCTTGGGTGTCGATTGTGTGCCAGTCAGGGGCGAAGCGGCTTTTGCGGGGGCGATCAGGACGGCCGCGACTGGACATGCCGGAGCCCACCGCGAGCCGGCTGCTGGCAATCAGGCCCCCGTCCCGCGCGGTACAGCGTTAAAATTTTCAGGTTTCCAGTGACATGACGAGTGAAGACCTGGGAGGTGCAAGGTTCCCGCATAGTCCCCGAAATCATGGAAAGCGACCGAGCGTCTCGCTGCATCGATGTCAACGATGCCTGAAAAGATCGTCCGCTCGTCGGCTGGCTGGGCGGCGATTGCTGTCAGTACCAGCCTGACGTTGTAATGACGTTGGGGCAGGTTGCCGGGATACGTTTGTCAGTTGTTATCCAGTGGGCCGCCATAAGTCGCGACTGGGGCATTCGGTGGCGACAGGGGGGCGATCTGCAACGAACGATCGTGGACACTGTGGTTCAGATGTGGCAGCCATCACGGATTTTGCCCCTTCCGCGTAATTGCAGGCAGCGAGTCGTGCGCATAAGGAGACTGGCAGGTGATGCCGGGGCCACCGAGAACTTAGTTTCGGAGATCGCAATCGCGAACTGTGGCAAGTTTTCCGGCGAGTTTCCGCTTGAATTGATCTACCACGCCGACGTGCGCTGGTGAGTTCGCGAGGTTTGTGAATTGCTGCGGGTCGTTGAGAGTGTCGTAGAGTTCGATCCCTCCGCTGGCATCTTCTCCATACTGAATGAAGGCCCATCGTTCATCGCGCAGCAGGAGCCCCTTCGTTGTACCGGCGGTACAGAATGCTGTTTCGCGAACCCGGTGATTTGGGTTGTCGAGGATGGGAGACAGGTCTTTGCCTTGCAGGCGCGCCGGGACCTCGAGTCCGCACAACCGAGCTGTGGTTGGATAAAGATCCAGCAATTCGACAAGCGAATCACTCACTGCAGTCGTTTTGCCCGGAACAGCGATGATCAGCGGCACCTGGCTGGATTCTTCCAGCAGGCTGACTTTGGCCCAAAAATCATGCTCTCCCAGG
>SXXK01000187.1 GCA_005791255.1 Planctomyces sp. | reverse complement strand
TGCAGCAGACCCTCCAGACGATATAACCCCCCAGCCACCGCCTGCTGATCCCGCACACTCGCCGCCAGCACCGGTGAATATCCCACCGGCACAACCATCGGCTGCGGATCATTGTACTCACACCACACATCACCCAGGCCGCCCAGAAACTGCCGCAACGTATACCCGCCCACAAAAGACTGCAGCCAGTTGAACGCTCCGTCCGTTCCAATCAGAGGATCATCGCCCATCACCTGCTGCAGCCGCACGCCCGTCGCCATCGCCGCATCCATCAGACTCGCCAGATCCAGCTTCGCAGCAGAAAATCCCGATACCTTCTGCGGCAGCGGAGGCAACTCGTCCAGCTTCAGCACCGTCGGCTGCAAATAGCGCTGCAGCAGACCCGGATCCACTCTGCCGTTGATACGAGTCTCAGACCAGGTCGCCTCTCCGCGAAATCCCGTCTGCATCGTCACACTCTGCAACCCCGAAATGCCCAGCTGCTGCAGCAGCTGATTCACAGTCAGTGAGATCCCGGAAGCAAACGGCGGCAGCTCCTCCGATCCAAATCGCTGCACCAGGCTGTCCGCATCAAACCAGCCAAAACTGGTCGTCTCATACCCCTCCGCCGAACGCAGACCCGCCCACATCGAACTCTTGTCCAATGACTCGATGTCGCCTGCCCGAGCCGCCAGCATCCACTGCCACGAACCCGTACCCAGACCCAGCGCCAAATGACCACCCTCCTCCCACCACGTCAGCTCCACCCCGCCCGGAAAACGCAGCACATACGCCTTCCGACCCGCCAGCAACTCACGCTCACGCAATACCCCCACAGTACTCTCCGGCAACTCCTGCAGCAGTGATGCCACCAGTGCCCCGTATTTGCCCGCCTCGTGCAGCACCACGCCCAGTACCGGAAGACGACCACCCTCACCGCCCATCCCCACTGCCGCCGTCAGGCCCTTCCGCCGAATATGATCCAGCAGCTGACGCACCACAATCCCTGTCTGCTCACTCGATGCCGTCGCCACCATCTGCACCAGATCCAGCACTCGAGCCATCAGCTGGGTCTCTTCCAAAGCACGCCAGTCCGCCGTCTGCTTAATCTCCAGCATGTGCGCGTCAGCACCGTCATATCGAGCAGCCAGAAAACTGCCCGTACCCAGCAACTGCTCAGGACGTACTTCGTCCCGCACCATTGCTGTCACTCGAACCCCGCCGCCACCCTCGCCCGCACCTGTCCGCCAGGACAATCCAAAACACCCCAGCGCCAAAAACAATGCCACCACCGCATGTCGCATAACGCTCACCTCCGGACACAAACTTCAAAACACAACCTGCCCGCCCAATCGCCCACCAAATCACACGCCGCCCGGAACCTTCACAAACCCGCCGTATTCACCGCCCGCACGCGGTACTCATACGACTTCCCCGACTCCGCTGTGCTGTCCACATAACGCATCTCCGTCAGTGGCAGTGTCGGAGTATCACTGTACTGAAGATTCTGAAACAGCACACGCCCAAACGGATTCCTGCCCTGCTCAGGCAAACGCACCAGCTCCCTGCCATCACGCTCTATCACAAACCCCGCCAATCCACTCTCCAGATCCGCTTCACACTCCCACGTCAGCTCATTCCCACGCACCCGCAGATTCACCGGCTGCGGCGGCGGAGTCAGATCGGACACCCGAGTGTCCCGGACATACTGCTCCCACCGCCGCGCGGTCAGCTCACCCGGTAACCAGCCCAGCTCATTCACCTGCCCCGCAAAACCCTGCGCCGACACCGTCGTACCGCCCAGCACCGGTGCCAGCCACGCATCCTCCGGCGATATCCGACGCAGCCCACCCTCCACAGCACCCGCCAACGGCAGCCGCCGCCGCAAACACTCGTCCAGCCACGGAATCGCCAGATAACGCTGATTGCCACAGTCATGACTCGACAACGGATCCACCGCCACCGCTATCAGCCCCCCGCGACCACGCACCGCCCGAAAAAATGTCTCGTTCGCAGGCCACACTCCCGCAAACCGACCGTCTTTGACTGTGACACCCTCCTGAGTCCCCAGGTTGCACATCATCGGCACACCCAGCGCACCCTCCGGCAGCTCGTGCGCCCGAACCCCGGCACGACCCGGATCTGCCTGCAGCAACGGTACCCCCGAACGCAGCCACGCCGCTGCCACTCGCTCCGGATACAACAGCACCATCCCTCCCGCCCAGTGACCACCACCACTGTGACCCCACAACGCCCACGGAACCTCCGACAACTCCGGGTGACCACTGGCCACACCCAGGTCCCGCAAACACCGCAGAAACGCAGCCGCCGATCCATTCCGCGGATCACACCACTGCTGACAGTCCGCACCCTCCGGCTGCTCATAAGATGGTGACAGCAAAGCACAATCATGAGCCTTCGCCAGAGCCTGCCAGTGCAGGTCCCACGCACCCGTCAGACCCGAACGACACGAACCCTCACCACACCCATGCTGATGCACCACCACACCACGCAGCCGCTCCACTCCCGGTGGCACCCACAGCGCATAATTCACCGGGAAAATCAGACCGCCCGGCTCCTTCGCTGCCTCGTAACGCACCCGATAATAAGGCGATGCTGCTGCCGGATAAACGTCATAGGGTTTCTGCTGAGCATTTGCAGGGAACCCCCCGCACAGCACACCCAGCAATACCACCACCCGGCACACACCCCAAACACTCGATCCACTGCGCATCACTGCTCCCCTCGCTGTTCTGTACCCGCTGCTGCCGGCTGCTTCGCCCGCTGCTTACCCTTTTTCACACCCGGTTCCTGCTTCGCCTTCGGCTGATTGCCACCGTTTGGACTCAGTGTCTTCCACCAGTCCGGACCTTCCGCATCCACCTCCGCCGTCAACGCCATTAAAGTCGCCTTCAGCCGCTCGAACGTCTCCGGCTCACGATCCCGCAAATCCGTGGTCTCCCGCTCGTCCTCCCGCAGATTATACAGCTCAAACACCTCCAGTCGCTCGTCCGCCAGCAGCTTCCAGTCACCATCACGCAACGCAGACTTCATCTGCGGAGCCATCAGCAGACGCCAGTACAGCGGACGCTGACGCTCCACCGCCGTCGCTGTCCCCGTCAGCACCGGCAGCACATTCACACCATCCAGCACACGATCATTCGGTACCCTCACACCAGCTGCCGCCAGCAGCGTCGCAAAAAAATCACTGCCAATCACCGGCACTGCACTCACAGTCCCCGCCGTCACCCGACCCGGCCACCGCACCAGACCAGGCACACGGATCCCACCCTCATACAAATGCCGCTTCCGACCGCGCAAACCACCCGTCGAACCGCGCCCCGGAGTCTTCACGCCGTCACCCTCCGGTCCATTATCCGATGTAAACACCACCAGAGTCTCCTCAGTCAGCTGCTCATCATCCAGTGCCTTCATCAAACGACCGAATGCCGCGTCCAGCTGAGTCACATTCGCGTGATGCTCACGCTGCACCGGATCCTCCAGCTCGGGATACATCTGCTGATACTCAGGAGCCGCACTGATGGGGTAGTGCGGCTCATGAGTCCACACGGTCAGAAAAAATGGACGACTGCGATCACGCTCACTCACCAGCCACCGCACTGCCTCATCCACAGTCAACAGCGCCGAATATCCCTCCATCCCCCCCACCGGAACTCCGTTCCGCACAAAATTCACCGGATTGTGATGACTGGGAGCTGCATTGTTCTGAGTCGCCAGCCACCAGTCATACCCATGAGCATCCGGCTGCGGATGCTCAGGTCGATTGAACAAACCATTCAGATGCCACTTGCCAGTATGACACGTCGTATACCCGGACTCACGCAGCAGCCCCGGCAGCGTTCTTTCAGATGTCCGCAGGTGTACAGGAGCCCCCTCGGCGATCCACGTGTAAACACCGTTGCGATGCGGAGTCCTGCCGGTCAGCAACGCCGATCGAGACGGACTGCAAACCGCACTGGCCGCATAACAGGATGTCAAACGCAAACCCTCACCCGCAAAACGGTCCAGATGCGGAGTCCTGATGAGGGGATGACCATAACAACCCAGATCACCCCAGCCCAGATCATCCGCCAAAAACAAAATCATATTCGGCCGCACCACCCCCGCCGCAGACTCCTCCTGCCCCCACAATTCACCACAACAAAACACACACCACCCACACAGCAACAGCAGAACTCGCATCACTCCCCTGCCCTCCCACCTTCTCATCCCCCAACCAAACCCACCATCCACTGTTAACTGAAAACTAAAAACTAAAAACTGGCCCCCC
>SXXK01000186.1 GCA_005791255.1 Planctomyces sp. | reverse complement strand
TCAGGTCATGCGACCACACAACTTTCCCGCTGTCCGTGCTGAGGCAGAACAGGTGCCCCTCAGCACCCAGCGCGTAAACCAGACCCTCATGCATGACCGGTGTGCAACGCGGACCTGCAGGATAGGAAATTGAGTATTTTACGGGGTATTCGTGAGTCCAGAGGACTTTGCCTGTGGCTTCATCAAGGCAATGAATGCGTTCAGTACCGGAAAACTCACGTCGATCGAAGTTGTCCACCTTGACGTTGTCTGCCGTGACGTAGTCGGTAATACAGACCTTGCCGCCCGACACAGCCGGTCCGGAGTAGCCACCAGCCACCGGTGTGCTCCACAAAACCTTCGGCCCGCCTGCAGGAAACTTTTCCAGCAGCCCGTCTTCACGCCAGACGTTGTCACGCTGAGGCCCCATCCACTGCGGCCAGTCATCTGCGGAAACTGCACCGCAGGACAGGGACAAAACCATTCCGATGCCAAGAGCGCGTGCGGCGGTTCTGAAAACCATCTGTGGGAGTCCTTTATGGGATGCTGCTGACGTGACGGCGGGTTGTCAGGTGTGCATGATGGACAAAAGTGTGTCTTTCGGCCAGTTGATTCCCCGAGGTTCTCGCGGATCACAGCGGGTGGGAACGTGGTTCCCGAGCAACCTGAGAGCGGCAGTGACAATCAGAGACGTGGCGGAGGCATCCGGCGCAACACCTGACGGACCGGCGTCCCGGTGCATCCGGTCCATGCCGCATCGACAAAAACCCTCATTTTTCCCGCATTTTTATGCCCTGGCTGGTTCTCCACCCCGCCGGCAGCGTCGACACCGAAGGGCTGGAAAATCCGAACTGCCGCAGCAACATTTTCCGGGTCCAGGCCCCCCGCCAGAATCAGGGGCAGGGACGTTTGCTGCTGGCACGCGGTGAAGACAGCAGATTCCAGACGGGCTCCGGTTCCGCCAAAATGGCCCGGGACGAATGCATCGAGCAGCAGTGCATCAACGGCCCCGGAACTCTGCAACTGCTCAATTTCCGCCAGCAACTCAGGCAGTCGATCGCCGGAGGCCCGCAGAGCTCGGATCAGCAGAGTCTGCGGCAGCAGTCGGCGGATCTCACGCACCTCCTCAACTGTTTCGTCACCGTGCAACTGCACGGCATCCAACCCGACACAATGCACTGTGTCTCGGATGTGCGCCGGCTCGGCGTTCACGAAAACTCCCACAATCAGACACCCCTGAGCCAGCTGTGGACTGCCGGCTGCCTCCTGTGAGCTGTTGACTGCAGCACGAGCAGCTTCTGCCAAACCCCTGGCATGCTCAGGTGCGACATATCGCTTTGAGCCGGGAAAGAAATTGAGTCCGAGGGCATCGGCCCCGGCCTGCACCACGGCAACAGCGTCCTCCGGTCGGGTCGCCCCGCAGAACTTAATCCACATCTTCAGCCTCGCTTCCCGGTCACCGCGTGCCAGACAAACATCCATCCCAGCACGATCAGCCCCGCAGCGGCAGCCGCAGCCAGCGCCAACTGCCTGCGGGCGTTTCGTTCCATCTGCAGTATCGGTTCGAGCACTCCGGAACGACGTTCCTGAACGATCACAGCCCAGCGGGTCCCTTGAACGGGAGCCACAGCGGCCATCCAGTCGCCGGCATAGGGCTGTGCTGCCGGTGACCGGATCCTGCCCACAGGGTCAAGGTAGAGCCTGAGCCGTGCCTCAGTCGGCTCACCGGAACTCTGCAGCAGTTGCCGAATGCTTGCTGAGGCGTCAGCATCGAGGATCAGTTCGCGAAACAGAGCTTCGTCCCGGGCCTCGTCTTCCTGAATTCTGAGAAACTGCTCTGTGAGGCAGGGATGGTCCAGCAGTCGCACTTCGTCGGCATCCCGCACCTCGGCGAGAGCGATAACACGTTCGACACTGCCCTGCCCTTCGGCCGACATGCGACCACGCAGCCTGGCCTGCAGATCCCCCAGATGCACAGTTCGAGCGAACACGCCGATGATGGCACCGTCAGCGGCAAACAGCGGCACGCTGAGAGCCACAGTTTGCCTGTCTGTCGTCGTGCTTTTGTAAGCCGCACTGACATGTGGCTGTTTCAGAGGTGTCAGGCCCTGAGGCTGCTGACCGCGTTCGAAATCAACACCCTGCCCGTGAAAGTAATCACGCCACGCAAAATTCTCTCCAATCGTGCGTTCGCTGTACTCGCGCCTCCAGATCTGAGTGCCATCGACTGCCGTGACAAACCAACTGGTATCATCACCGCGGTTTCCGGTGACAGCAGCCTCCCGCGCACGCTGCCACGCCGCATCCAGCAACTGCATCCAGCGAGGTCTGCTCGCCACGTCCGCTTCTGCGGCAGCCCGCACCTCTGTGATCACCTCGGCCAGCGGTCGCTGCATGACCGCCTCAAGCTCGCGCCGCAGGTCGTCAGCTGCTGCAATTGTCTCCAGTTCCTGCAGACGCTGCCGCAGTTCATCCTCCAGCGCCGCAGCCTGCAGACGAGCTGACAGGGCATCGCTCTCCAGCGCCCGCTCAGTCATCTGCAGTTCGGCCGCATCTCGGTTGCGTGACAGTGCGTAACCCAGAATCGGCAGCAGGGCCGCGGTCAGCAGCAGCGGCACGAGAAAGCCGACCAGCAGCAGTGGACGGCGTGAACGCTGGCGATCACGAGCTGCCAGTGCGTCAAGAACGGCCTGAGCATTCGGAAAGCGGCGGGTACTGTCCACGGCAAGGCAGCGTTCGAGAATCTCCGCCAGCCGAACATCGATGCCCGGGATCCCGCGATGGCTGCCAACATGGCCGGCCGCTGTCACCAACCGACGATAGGTCGCCAATCGCTCCTCAAGACTGGCAGACTGCTGCAAACCACGTTCGACGTCCGCATCGCGATGCGGTGGAGACCCGGTCAGCATCTGGTACAGAATCGCTCCGACAGCGTAAACATCCCAGCGCGCGTCCGGCAGCGATTCAAGGTCGGCCTGTTCGGGAGCCATGTAATACAGGGTCCCCAGCGCAGGACTGTGTTCATGCGACATCCGCGCCTGGCCGAAATCGCACAGCCGGACTCGCCCCTGCCCATCCAGCAGCACATTGTCCGGCTTGAGGTCACAGTGGAGCACCCCGGCACCGTGGGCATCCACAAGGGCACTGCAGATTTCCCTCGCAATTCGCACAGCCTCGTCAGTCGAAAGACGCGCGCCGGACAGCCTCGCCCCCAGCGAGCCACCCTCAACATACTCCATGACAAAATACGGCGGATCAGCAGTCCAACCAACGTCCAGCAGTCGCACAATGTGGTGCGAGGTGTATACGGCGGCCAGCTTTTCAACTTCACGGCTGAGCAGTGTCCAGTTCATACCACGCTGACGCGGGTAAAACTTGATCGCCACCATTCGCCCGGTCCGATCCTCACGCGCCAGCCAGACAACGCCAAAAGCTCCCATGCCCAGACGTCGAACAAATGAATAACCTGGCACGTCAGCAGGCGGTCGGACACCCTGCAGGCTGAGCAGACGAGACTGCTCACGCCCCGCGTCGTCCAGAATCAGTGTGTCACCGCCTGTCATCAGCAAAGCTCCGCCTGACCAGCACTCCAGAACTGCTGCCGCCGCAGCAGCAGGGAATGCAGTGCGGCTGACACATACGCATCAGAAATCCGAACGAATCAGGTACAGACAACCACAGCCCAGCATCACAGCAATAAACGCCAGGTTGCTCCAGAGCGAACTCCATGGATCAAAGACAATTCGCTTGTCCTCGAGATTGTCCTGGGAAGATGTGCCCTGCCCGTCATCAATCCGCACGCTGGTTTCCCCCGTCACCAGGTAACGCACAGCATAGTCAAGTTCCGACGGTTTGGGAAAGACTCGATACAGAGGCCGGACAAGGTAGTCGTAGAGGGCGTAGGGCCAGGCCTGCTGCCCCGCATACTGTCGAGCATCCGCCTGTCCGGTGACGGGATCAAGCACCCTCAGTGTGCGGCGTTCGGAAACAGTGAGCCGACCGTCGGGAAGAAAACTGACTGACGCGAATCGCGTGCCACCACCCGTGCGAAGCGGCTGCAGGCTGCCGGGGTTCCACAGGAAGATTTTCCCGGAATGTGTGAGCACAGCGCCGCGACTGCCATCCTGAGCAATTTCACATCGCTTCGGCTTTTCGGTCGTCGGCAGAACCAACTGTTCCAGTTCGTTGAGCTGTTCATCGAGAATGCGAATCACAGCATCAGACTGTGCCACCAGAATGCGACCGGGTGCAGCCGCAATCACCGCAGACAGGTCCTTTGTAATCTCCCGCACTGCAGCCTGCTGGTACGTCCCGTCAGGCAATCGCTGCAGTCGGGACACACGCCCCTGATCCCACGAGACAATCGAAGCATCGGCACGGCTGAACGCCACCGCAGCATCAGGCCGCAACACATCGCGACGTCCGGTGCTCAATGTCCTGAAGCAACGACTGCCGGCCGGGACCACATTCCCCAGCATCCCGCGCAGCCATTGCCGCGCATCCGGCTGATCAGCACTGACACCCTCGTACAGGTGCACGTTGCGCAGTCCCGGCAGAATCAGGGCTCCGCTGGAATCGCTGTAGATCCCAAATACCGCCTCGGGAGTACCCGCCATTGCTTCCCGGGCGAATTCATCCGCTTCGCCACGAATCAGCGTCGCGGCTCCGGCCTGACCAAAGCGACCAAAATCCACCTGCAGGGTATGAACACGACGCCCGTCAGGCGAAACGGCCAGTCCATAGCGACGCCCGCCAGCCAGCATTCCAAGCAGCTGAGCGGCTCCCGGGTTTTCCTGCATCATGATGGGCTGCCAGTCCGACAGTGCGGGGTTCCAGCGGAGCACTGAGCGCGAACCGTCAACAGCAAAGACCTGGTCTCCGGCAAACGTGACATCTTCGATCTGCTGCCCTGGCAGCCACGCATCGGCCATGAATCCATTAACAACCCCGGCGGTCGTCTGCACAATCCAAAACAGCACAACCAGGATCAGACTGACAATCGCGTTGCGCCACACGGCTCCGGCCAGTGCACTGACGGAATAATAAATAGCGAAAAGGAACACATACAGCGGGATACACAGCAGCAGTTCAATACGCCACAGCCCAAACCGCATCCCCAGCAGCAGCCAGGTCCCCGTAACCAGTTCAGCGGCACACAGCAGCGTGAAAATACAGCCGCCCGCAAACCGTGTCAGGTAAATTGTGATGCGACGGACAGGTTTGCTGAGCAAAAGGGAGATCTCACCGGGCTCAAATGTACGGGGAATGATGGAAGCGGTCACCAGCAGCGAACCGAATACGCCGAAGAAGCCGAGAAACACAGTCAGCACACCAATGATAATCTCATTGATCAGATCATCCGTCTGACTGGGTGGCAGCCGCAGCGGGCCGAACAGAGTCATGCTGCCGTACGACAATTCCAGCGATTTCTCATCCTGGATGTCGATGGCATCCGGGAACGCAGCGGCCAGACGTTTCAGGTTGCGAGCCGCACGCTGCGGTTTGGTCAGTCCAGCTGGATCGGCACTTCGCAGCTCTGCGTCAATACTGGCCTGTTGCCACGTTTCGGACTGCCACTTCCCAGGGTCGTAAAAGTCTTCCCTGTCCAGCACCTCGTTGACGGCCTCGATGACGCGGCTTTGAAATCGTCGGGTGTCTCGTGCATTGGCCTCGGGACCGGGCGGCGTCAGTCCGCGGACGGTCTCCTGAGTTTTCGGGGCCAGCTGCGTCCAGATATGGTGCGCCGGACCCGCCGCTTCGGAAGCTGCCTGCTGCAGTGACTTCAGCAGCCCTTCCGCGTCAACCAGTTCAAAAGGACGCAGTCGCGTACTGGGAACCGATTTGAGTCCCATGGGAGCCAGCGCAGCCAGCACCAGCGCTATGGCTCCCAGTGCCAGCCAGAGAATTCGCGAGGCTGCGGCTTCGCGAAAGGCGTCTTTCAGAATTGCCAGACACGCTCTCATCGGGAAGCCTCCCCTACGATTGTCATAAAGACCTCTTCCAGAGTGCGTTCGCGACGAGCCATCCGGAAGATGCTGATACCGCGTTCCCGGAGACCATCAACAAGTCTGTCTGCCTCCTGCTGATCCGTGATCGGAACTTCAATTTCGCAGGCGCCAGGCGCAGCTTCCCGCAGCGTCGCCGCAGGCCAGGGAGCCATCACCTGCTCAATCGCAGTGCGGTCACCAAACAACTGAAGCTGCAGTGGAGCCCCCTTAATGGCTTTGGTGAGCTCCTGAACGGTGCCCGTCCGCAGCAGCCGGCCTTTGTTCAGAATGGCCACCTGAGTGCAGATCAGTTCGATTTCCTGAAGCAGGTGGCTGTTCAGGAAAATGGTGTGTCCCTCCGCTGCCAGCTGCCGCAGCACATCCCGAATTTCACGACGCCCGACCGGATCCACACCGTCGGTGGGTTCGTCCAGCACGATCAGTTTGGGCTTGTGCAGCATGGCCTGAGCCAGCCCGAGTCGCTGCAGCATCCCTTTGGAGTAGCCCGACACCCGCTCACGCTCACGCCCCTTCAGTCCAACCTGCTCCAGCAGCAACGGGCGAGCAGCCCGAATCTGTGACATGGTCATGCCGCTGAGGCTGCCGTAGTACTCCAGGGCCGTATTCGCGGACAGGTGCCGCGGCAGTCGGTGATTTTCCGGCAGGTAACCGATCTGCCGACGAGCCGCCATCGAACCGGCCGGGCAGCCAAACACCGATGCCGTCCCCGCAGTTCGCGAAATGATCCCCAGGAGAATCTTGATGAGTGTCGTTTTCCCCGCACCGTTGGGACCCAGCAGACCGTAAACAGTCCCCTGAGGCACCTCGAGGGTCACGTTATCCAAAGCCTGGAAGCGAGTACGCTTGAAGATACCGGACCGCCAGGTCTTGCTCAGACCTGACGTTTCAATCACCGGCGCGGCGCCGTTGCTCATTTTGGAGTTCCTTGCATGGCAGAAGTTCTGCTCTGCTTCGACGGCGGATTGAGAATCCTGGAGAAATTCCGAGGGGAATTCAGATTTGGAAATCGCGAAGGTGATGAATCAGCTCGGTTCTGCCTGCAACTGCAAATGACCACCACAATGCTTGCAGGCCACCTTGTGACCGATGTATTTCAACCCCGCACGGATCTCCTGCTGGCAGTGCGGACAACCCATGTAGACGGCTCGAATATCCACCGTCGTGTCATACGGAAACGCATGCTGGCAGTGCTTGCACTGGACCCTGAGACCCTTGTATTTGCCGTGAATTCGCAGTTCCTGCAAACATCCGGGACAACTGACGTAGTGACCGCGAGGGGAGGCTGATGCTGTCACACTGATCTCCGGCAAGGCAAAGAAGCTGGGAATTTCGATGCTGTCTTCCGTGAGTTCAGAATTCAGCAGCGCCCGACACGATCGGCAGTGAACCAGTCGGGGAGGCATCTCTTCGCCGCACTGCGAACACGGTCCGCCCGGCCATTCTCCTGACATTGGACAGGTCCTTTTTCATTTTTCGTGGTCAGTTTTCAGTTTTCAGTCAGCCGCTGCGGTCTCAGCAGCCGTTGCGGCGGACGGCAGCAGAGCAGGTTGTTTCAGTCGCGAGCGGGAACGAGTCGTCGTCAGTCCGCTGCTTTGACAGCAATGACGTGCCTGAAGGTGTGGAAATACAGATGGCCGTTGGCCACGGCCGGAGTGGAGTGGCAATCGTCGCCTAGCGGAGTACGTCCCAGTTCCCGGAACTGCCGAGCAGCCTGGAGGACAACCACGATCCCATCTTCAGTGACGCAGTAAATGCGATCCTCGATCAGAATCGGGGAACCGCTGTACTGCCCGTCAATGCGTTCAGACCAGACTTCATTGCCGGTGGCAGCCTCCAGACACACCATAATGCCTTTGTCGCCCCACAGGAACAACAGATCCTCCCGCCGAATCAGACACGGAACGTAGGGCAGCATGGTTTTGCGCTCCCACGCAATGCGCTGATCCGCCGGCACATCCAGGCCCGTGCGAACCGCCGCGAAATACTTGCCGTTGCCACCCTCACCGCAGGTCGCAAAAGCCAGACCGTCCACAACGATCGGCGAAGCAACAGTCCGCATGGGCAGTTTCGGAGTCTGCCAGTGCTGTTTGCCGGTCCTCAGATCAATCCCGCTGACACCACCCGATTCGCTGACCGTGACAATCTGCCTGCCACCAGCCCCGTCGGGAGCCACGGTGGGAGTGCTGTAGGAGGTTTTCCCGGGGAGTCGCTCGGTCTTCCACGCCACTTTTCCGGTGGCTGCCTCAAGAGCAATGAAGGAACTGGGACCGACCTGATCATTGGCTATGATCACCAGTCCGTCTTCGATGATGGCAGAAACTCCGAGGTTGTGCTCACTTTCATAGGATCCAAGATCCACCGACCAGACATCGCTGCCGCTGAAGTCCCACGCCTTTGCCACCAGTCGCGACGCATCAGCGAACAGGCAGCAGACAATGCGGCCGTCTGTCGCAGGAGTACTGGACGCCCAGCTGTTCTTCTGATGCTTGCGACTGGCCTCCATTTTGAACGAAGCACTCCAGAGCAATGCTCCGGAGTCTGCGTCGCAGCAGTGGATGAATCGCTCACTGCCACCGTCTGTGGCGGAGGTTACAAACAGGTGATTGCCCCAGATCACCGGCGACGAGTGGCCGATGTTGGGCAGCTGAACTTTCCATGTCGGCTGACTGGAATCCCAGGTTACCGGGACACCACTTTGTGAACTGACGCCCAGGCCGTCCGCTCCGCGAAATCGGGGCCAGTTTTCCTGCGCACTGGCAGTGGCGAATTGCACGAAACACAGGTGCAGCACAAGCAGCGACAGGCAGCAGCGAACTTGATGAACCACAGAGGTGACCCCTTCACATCGAGAGTCTGGCAGACACGGACCGTGCAGGCGAAGTCCGATTAAGGCCCTCATTCTAGCGAATTGGGGGTGTCGCGGGCTACTGACCGGGCCGATTCCGAGGCTGGATTCAGGCCGGTCGCCAGCGGGTTTGCGGAGTGTGCAGGCTGGGAGGCAGGAAGGGACCGGAGGCTGCCAGCTTTCAGTGGACTTTCCGGAACGAACGGCAGTGCTACAATCCCCGCACTTTGCCGTACCATTTGCCGCAGAAAGATCCCCAAATGAACCTCCGAGCAATTTTTGGCGTGTTGGCTGTTCTGGCGGGGGCCAGCACGGTATCCGGCGTCTCTGCCGACGAGCCGGCCGTACTGCGATCCGTCGAGGGTATTTCGGAGTACCGGCTGGAAAACGGCCTGCAGGTGCTGCTGTTCCCGGACAACTCCAGCCCCAAAGTGACGGTGAATCTGACAATCTTTGCCGGCTCACGGCACGAGGGTTATGGCGAAGCAGGTATGGCTCACCTGCTTGAGCACATGGTTTTCAAAGGCACGCCGACGTTTCCCCAAATCCCCGCGGAACTGAAGAAACGTGGTGCGGACTTCAACGGCACCACATGGCTCGATCGCACAAACTACTACGAAACACTGCCCGCCGGGGACGAGAATCTGGAATTCGCCCTGCAGATGGAAGCCGACCGGATGGTGAACAGCCTGATCCGGGCCGAGGACCTGGCGTCCGAAATGACCGTCGTGCGAAATGAATTCGAAAGTGGCGAGAACAGTCCCCAGAACGTGCTGATGGAACGAGTGATGGCTGCCGCCTTCGAATGGCACAACTACGGCCAGTCCACAATCGGCAATCAGGCCGACATCATGCGAGTTCCTGTGGATCGCCTCCGCAAGTTCTATCAGCGTTTCTACCAGCCCGATAACGCGATGCTGGTGGTGGCCGGTCGCTTTGACTCGAAGCAGGCCATGTCGCTCATTCTCAAGTACTTCGGTGCTCTGCCCAAACCGACTCGCGAACTGGATCGGACCTACACGGAGGAGCCCGCCCAGGATGGCGAACGGATGGTGACTGTGCGTCGTGTGGGTGATGTTCCCTCGGCAGCTTTGCTGTATCACATCCCGGCCGGAGCCCATCCGGATTACGCCGCAGTCGATGTGCTGGCAACCGTGATGGCCAGCGAGCCGGCCGGGCGACTGTATGAAGGGCTCGTACGCCGGCGCCTCGCAGCCACCTGCTACGGCTTCTCCTTCGCCCTGCACGATCCGGGTGCGCTCATGTTCGGCGCTGACGCGGCAGAAGGCACCGACGGAACAACGCTGCTGCAGTCACTTGTCGAAACCGTTGAGACCACCGCAGAGCAGGAGTTCACGGCAGAAGAAACGGACCGGGCGAAGGCCGAACTGCTGAAATCCCGCGAACTGCAGATGGCCAACTCACAGCAGGTCGCCATTGAACTCAGCGAATGGGCGGCCCAGGGGGACTGGCGACTGTTCTTTCTGCACAGAGATCGCCTCGAAGCAGTCACCGCTGCCGACGTCAATCGGGTGGCCAGACAGTATCTCGTTCGCACAAACCGAACAGCAGGAGTCTTCGAGCCGACAAAGGCACCTGAACGAGCAGTGATTCCCCCCACGCCCGACCTCGCTGAACTGCTGAACGACTATCGTGGTCGCGCGGCAGTCGCACAGGGTGAGGAATTTGATGCGGCGCCGCAGGCAATCGAAGCGAAGCTGCAACGTTCAAGGCTGGAAAGCGGCCTGAAAGTGACGCTGCTGCCAAAGAAAACTCGCGGCAGTATGGCCACCCTGCAGTTAACCCTGAGGTACGGCAACCTGCAGGCTCTGGAAAATCTCGGACTCGCAGCAGAACTGCTGCCGGAACTGCTGATGCGCGGCACGGAAAATCGCAGCCGTCAGGACATCTCCGACGAATTGAATACCTACCGGGCCCGTATGAGCCTTAGCGGGGCTCCGGGAACACTGACCGCCCGCATTCAGGTATCCCGCGAAAACCTGCCGCCGGTGCTGAACCTGCTGCGGGATGTGCTCAGAAACCCTGCCTTTCCAGCCGACGAAATGGAACTGCTGCGGGAAGAACAGCTGGCCGCAATTGGCCAGCAGGTGTCGGATCCGGTCGCGCTGGCATTCTCGGCCGCCACCCGGAAGATTTCACCCTACTCACCCGCGGATCCCCGTCACGAAGCCCCGCTGACCGAACAGGTGGAGCGTCTGAAATCAGTGCAGCTGGAACAGGTGAAGCAGGTCTGGTCATCACTGCTGGCCGGCTCGACAGGGGAATTGACGGTCCTTGGAGACTTCGATGCTGCGGCAGTCACCGCGTCGGTGCAGGAGCTGACAGGCGGGTGGACTTCCAAAGTCGAATTCGAGCGTTTGCCGAGGTTGCATGTGGATAACACAGCGGGCAGCGTCGAATTCATCAAAACTCCCGACAAGGCCAACGCAGCATGGATCGGTATGATGACCCTGCCGGTGCGCGATGACGATCCGGATTTTGCCGCTTTGGAAATCGGCAACTTTATCCTGGGAAGCGGCGGACTCAGTTCCCGACTGGGTGATCGCGTTCGCCAGAATGAGGGATTATCTTATGGGATTCAGTCAGGCCTTCAGCCCTCGGCTGTGGACCGTCGGACCGCATTCTTCATCTTCGCGATCTCAAACCCGCAGAATGTGCGAAAAGTGGATACAGCGATTCGCGAGGAACTGGCACGCCTGCTGAAGGATGGCATCACAGACGCCGAACTGGAGGCAGCGAAAAGCGGATTTCTGCAGGAGCAGCAGGTGCAGCGATCAAATGAAGCGGCCCTCGCGGGAATGCTGGAAGTGTACGCGTTTGTGGGACGCGACATGCTGTTTGCAGAGCGAACCGACCAGCAGATCCGGCAACTGACGGTGGAACAGGTCAATGCCGCACTGCGGAAGCACTTGAAACCTGAGCGTCTGTATGTGGTGATGGCGGGCGATCTCGAAGAGCCGCAGGGGAACTGAAACACACGGCACGCCAGAGGCACCGTCAGGCAGTCGCTGCTGGCCCTGACGCGGCACCTGACGGCGACGCGGTGGCCCCATCACCAGCCCCGCTGTACTTCCGGAACGATTTCACCAGCGAACTGAACACCATACCGACGCCCAAAAAATTCACACAAACCAGCATGACATCCAGAAACGTGGTCCAACGGAGGCCAGGGACCTGGATGTGCCGATAAGGTTCGCCGGGACGATAGTGCACCCGCAGTGTTGTTCCCACGGCGAACCGTTGCTCCAGTTCTCTTCGGGAGACAGCAACTTCGGTTTCGTCAGCAACGACTGAATTTCCCGAAAACGTGACGCCATCCACTGTGTATTCAAACCAAATGTGCGCTCCGCAGCGAATGCGGTCAGCCCCTGACCCGCGACCTCCTGGCAAGTCGTATACCGTCCGGCTGACGATTTTGGCTTCGGCTGCAGGCCACGCATGACTGGCGATTTCAGTGAATACCTGCGAGAAAACTTTGGTGCTGTGTGGTATGACCAATTGTGTGAGCCAGAAGATACAGACAAGACAGCAGCAGTCTGATGCGGTGTGAAAAAATCATCGTGGACTTTCTCAGCTCCGGGCCACAGTCGATGTTACAGATGTGTCTGTCGAAACGGCTCCCCGGCAAGTCCGCAGGCCTGCAGGAACACGCTGCGAAACTCGGGATCCGGCATCAGGCATGGGTGCTTGTATTGCTCTGCACTGCCACCCGATTTTTTCAGCCGAGTCTGCTGCAGAGTTTGCCATGCAGATTCGGGCAGAGCCCGCATACGGATGGCGCCAAGTCGACCAGTCTGCCGCTTCTCGCGGTATTCCTCGTTGCGACTGCAGAGCTGCTGTTCGACCAAAGATGCGAAGCGTTCCAATTGGGTGGATTCCGTGTGACGTCGCAGGTCAACGTACAGGGTGTATCCAGGCTGGTCGAGCCATTCAGGGGTCATAGTGAATTGTGTCGTGCATAGTCCGCTGTCCGCCTGAGCGGCTCGCACAGCTTCGACGACCTGAGATTCAGAGATCTTTTCGCCCGTGATGCTGGAGATGTGTGCACCTTTGTGCAGAAACTCGAGCAACGGAGCATCCCCGTGGAACCCGGTACAGCGTACAACATCGCGGATGTTGTACCGATAGAATCCCGAACTGGTGGTCAGCAGAATGTAGTATTCGCGACCGGGAGTCAGCTCCCAGGCACTCAGAACGTGCGGATCGGGGGAATCTGCCTTTTCCACCGGCAGAAATTCAAAAAAGTGAGTCCCGATTTCCAGCATGCCGGCAGATGTTTCGGCCGCGAGTGGCATGGTCATGCGACCTTCGCTGGCATGCAGGCCATGATCACAAATGGTGATACCCTCGCAGATTTCACGCAGCCGACTGATGTAGGCTGACGCACTGCCACCTGTCCAGCAGGCCATCACCTGCAGATTGGGCCAGACATCGCGGGGCGCCAACTGACCATACGCCCGCAGCAGCTGCTGCAGATGCCGACTGCGATCTGCTTTGGAGCGGACCGCAGCCTTCAGACGTCGGCCGGCCGAGCCCGGCACAGTGACCTCACTGCCCAGCCCGTCGTGCAGGTCCCGCAGAAGCTGTTCGGGATTCCTCTGCACGCTCTCAAACAACTGCAGCAGAGTGCTGGGATTGGCCGTCACAAACATCCCGACATGCGGGTCACCGTAAGCCAGCGACAGAATCAGCCGACGCTTCAGATCCGCATCAGAAATGTCGGCAACAGCTGCCGGAATCGTATACAGTGACCGCACAAGCGGACTCTGCATCGAAGCCACCAGACCACTGATGTTGCCGCAGGGAGTACCGGCCGGAGTCAGCGAACGACAATGACTGCTGGCAATCTGCACCACATTCAGATCCGGCAGCCCTGGCACCGTTCGGTACAGTTCAATTCCCCACATCTGCCAGCCGGCACGATAATCCGCCAGAAAGCGACTGGTAACCGGAATGTACTTCGACGAAGACGTCGTACCACTGGTCATGGCAAACATCAGCAGGCGATTGCGACGCCCCAGCAGCGCACTCGTTTCACCCCGCAGCATACGATCCACGTAGGGACGGTACAGTTCATAATCGCTGATTGGCACCTGATCGCGCAACTGCTGCACCGTCATACCGGGTGTCAGACCGAAATCCCTGGCAAACGCCGATCCGGAATTCAGCTTCAACAGATCCTGCAGCACTCGCTGCTGCAGCGCCTGACAATTCACCGCCGCACGACGCAGAAATCGTCGACGGCCACGAGCCAGCCGGGCCCGCAGCGGTCGGCCAAAGAATGCCCGCACACGGTGCGACCACGGAATCCCCGTCGGCACTCGAAACTCAGGATTCCCCAAAACACCCCGCGAATCCTGCAAATTCCTCCCGGGCACCTGCACACGCGACTGCAGTGACACATCGGAAATGGCAGGCAAACCAGCAGCATTCGCTTCCGCGCGGGAGCGAACTTTGGGCTTTGCCGGACTCTGCCAGCCTTCAAGTTCCTGCTGTGATACCCCGGACATCGTCTTTCCTTAAACCCGCAGCAGGAAAAATCCTCCGATGACGGAGTCCCTGCCCGCCGGCGATCACATACTTCGCCTGACGGTATCTACGGCTGTTCCTTCAACTTGTCACTTATCGAAAATACCGGTCCGGAAAGTTTTGTTGAAAAACAAACTCGTGCCGGTGGATTTTTCTTGCTTTAGCCTCCATAGGCCCCTCTTGACGCCGCGAACTGCAGATAAAGACCTCCTCAGCAACGCAGCTTTCCAGAAACTCCCCTCCCGCTCCACCCCAACCTTACCCGGAATCCTCATTTTTCCAAATCGAATCCGGCAGGCTGACCGTTTTTCCTCGGATCGCTGCCGCCCTGCAGTGTCCCGTCGGCATCCCGTGCAGCTCCCTGAGTTGCTGCCAGTCCTCCGGATTGCCGCACCTGATGTCCGCGCTGCTCCAATTCCTCTCCCACACGTTTCTTCAGTTCAGCCTCCAGCAGCAATTCGTTGGGAGCCCACTGGTGGTGAAAACGAGCCGCAGAGACGGCCGCTGATGGCGACATTCCCCACAACTCCTGATTCAGCAGATTCTGCACAGTCGCTGAAATAATCCGAGGCCCCCCTGATGCTCCGACAGCCCGCACCGCCCGCCCGTCCCGAACCAGCAGTGTCGGAGTCATGCTGCTGAGCGGTCGTTTGCCGGGCTGCACAGAATTTGCAGCACTCTGCAACAGCCCAAATGCGTTCGGCTTCCCCGGATTGGCCGAAAAGTC
>SXXK01000185.1 GCA_005791255.1 Planctomyces sp. | reverse complement strand
TCGCTTTCTGCAGCAGTCCTTGGGTGCACCACAGTGAACACAGACCCGATCCGTCGGCTGTGATGTCGCGACATCCGTTCAGAAGACGGTCGGATCTGAAGACTGCGGCAGCTGCAGCGGATACCCCGACTGCCCCATCATCACAGGCACCGTCCGCACGTCAGCAGGCGCGGGTTGCAACTGCGGCATACTCAGCACCTGCGGCCTGTCATCAGCCAGACGCATCGTGGACAGAGTCTGCACAATCACCACCGCTGCCAGCGAAAGCGAACAGACGGCCAGGGCTGCAACCTGCAGGTTGAATCGGCGGACCGGCGCCACACTGGCTGACCTCAGCCGTATGGAAGCCCCAACAGCCGGCCAGACGGAAATCGGCTGCCACGTCACCGGAGTATCCCGGAGACTGGAAAGAACGGACATCACCGGAACCATCCCCGCAGCATAACTGTTACAGGCATCACAATGACGCAGGTGTTGCCGCAATGCTGCCTGCTCGTCGACATACAGATCCCCGCCGGCATCGAGGAGACTCAGTTTTTTCGCTTCGCTGCATTCCATTTGTCAGGTACCCCCGTCACACAAACCTCGCAGATCACTGCTTTCATGCGGACCAGCATTAAGGAACTCACTCATCCGGATCTGACACACCATCATTCCGCCGCTGGCGTCGCTCCCACGCTTCACGGAACATCCGCCGAGCCTCGGCAAGCCGCCAGCGAATCGTCGCCTCACTGCGATCGGTGATGGCAGCAACGTCAGAAGTACAGAAACCTTCCAGATCACGCAGCACAAGTACCACACGATAGGCTTCCGGTACCTCAGCCAGAACCAGCCGAACCTCCTGAGTGAGATCGATCTCCTCTCGCGGATCAGCCTCACCCGGATCCGGCATCACACTTCCCGACAGATCCGAAAACAATGACCAGCGCCCCTTGCGTCGCACGCGACGCAGATGGTCATACGTCAGATTCACCGCCAGACGGAACAGCCAGGGACCAAACCTGCGAGCAGGATCAAACTGACCAAGACGCTCCCAGGCCCGCAAAAAGGCGTCCTGAGCAAGATCAGCTACTGTTCCCTGGTCAGCCACAAATTGATGAATGACCTGAAATACCCGACGCTCGTACCTGAGCACCAGTTCCTGAAACGCCTGCTGATCGCCCTGACGAGCCAGATGCACCAATCGCGCCTCACTGGACGCAGTCACCCCGGACACAGCCATACGCTGCGACTGAAGATCTGAATCAGTGGCGTCCGAATCGGACATGCGGATCATCTTGAAAACCCTCTCTGCTGTGGGTACGCAAAGAGGCCGACGCGCGTTGGACAAAATGCCTGGAAACACGCCGATTCTAAACCCGCGGCTGTCTGGAATCCCTCAAAAAACCGGAATTTTCCGCAAAACAAGGGCAGTCTACTGCCCGTGCAATGCCTCGTTCCGCAGCGAATTGCCACGCTTGATCACATCACCCGAAACGTCCGTCCGCCGAGGACGCATCTGAAACGTAAACTGACGGTGGTCCAGAATGTGCCGACCCGCAAAATTATCACTGATGAAGTCCAAAGGAAACTTCTGGTACCACGGACTGTTCACCTCGATCATCTCTGTCCGGGTTTCATAACCATCCAGCAGCAACTGGACTTCGCGAGTCCCATACCATGTGAAATCAAAATGCGCCGGTGTGTAGCCAATATCCTTGCCGTCAACCTTCAGCAACGCTCCCTCCGGCACCGAGTGAATGGTCACACGCCGATGCATGCAGCCCGGCAATATCAGCAGGCACATGACCAAAATCAGCAACCGACAGCCCATCGGTATACCCCACCTTCCCAGAGAAGCCTCAAATGCCACTGATTGCAGCGACTACTTCTGCACGCGACGGCTGATCTCGTACACCGGCCACTCACCGCCACAGTCGTTGCAGTGAAATCCGATGATTGTGGCGGTCCCCGGAACGGCAGCGCCGTTACGAAAGCTGACCACCGCATCATCAAGTTCCATGGGCTCCACATCATGGCCACCACAGTCGCAGCACTGACTGTTGGCGTGGATCATTCGAGCACGCCGCAGGGTTGGAGTAAACCGTCCGCTGAGCACCAGTGCCCGTCGAGCCGCCTCGAAGGGAATCACGTCCACATCGCCTTCCGCAATCACCGCACCCAGAGATGCAGCAGCGGTACCGTGCGAGGGTTCGACCGAATCCACAAGTTCGACTGCTGCATCCGGGTTGAACAAACGCAGCGATGGCAACGGCAAACGGTTCATCACAGTTCCTCCCTGAACACATTCGGGGCTTCAGTCACAAGCCGAGCCCTCGAGGACGGCATCAGTGCCGACCTGCGCCCAGTATACTCCGAAAACCGGACAAACTCAAGCTTGCCCCTCCGCAGAATCCGCCCGATAAACAACCCGCCCGCAACGCAGAAAACAGGAAACACAGGTAAAATACAGAGAATCCACAGAATCGCTTTCACCCACTCAAACCGATGACGCCGGATTCTCTCCCGATTCCCGTTAACACTCCAAAAAATCCCGGAAAAAACCGGTTTCTGTTGCCGATAACCCCACTCCGGGATAAACTCCCTTTTCGTTCACCCCGCCGGCTCTGCTGGTCCGTCGGGCAGGCGCTGATCGCTCATGATCGCTCAATCGCTCAGTGGTGTGACACAGGATCATTCCTGTGCCGGACCTGTTCTGAGAACGCAGGTTTTGTGTTTGATCAGGCTTCACGGGGTACAATGCCCGCAGGTGTCTCTTCCAAAAGGTTACAAGTGTTTCCATGGCAACAATCTCCCGCGCTGACCTGAAAAAGCTCCGCAAACGTCGAGCTCGCCTGAAAAAGAAAAAAATGAGCTGCCAGTTCACCGCTGGTGGTTCAGTCCCACGCCCCGTCTACGTGGACTACAAGGACCTGAAGACCCTGCGGACTCTGATTGACCGCGAAGGTCGCATCCTGCCACGTCGCCGTACCGGTACC
>SXXK01000184.1 GCA_005791255.1 Planctomyces sp. | reverse complement strand
TCCTGGTCCCATCATCAAACAGCAGCAAATCACCCTCGGACCGATTCACATACAGTGTGTTGGTGTCGCGATAAAAATGCGTCAGAAATAAATCCGTGCGACCATCACGATTAAAGTCCTCCGCCGCAATTCCCATGCTCGCCTGACCAAATCCCTCATAATTCACCGCCGCACTGGCCTCAACCGCCCTGTCCCGCAACCCCACCAGCCCCCCGTCCTCAGCTGTCTCCGACACCAGCAGAAAATTGGGCTGCCCGTCGTTCGCCACATACACCTCAGGACGCCGGTCACCGCCCAGATCGCAAATCACCACTCCCAAAGCCTTCCCGGGAAACGCCGCAGTCACAACACCCGACACGTCCCGCCAGCCTCCCGCACCGTCCGACAGATACACCGCATCCGGCACTCCGCGGAACATGGCCGGAGTACACCCGATGTAGCCCCCGGGCGCTCGCGGTTCCGGACACAGCAGTGGCTCCTCCTCACTCACATCAAGATAGTTCGCCACGTACAAATCGGGATGGCCGTCTCCATTCAAATCCCCAAACGCCGCACTCGAACCCCACAGGCCACATTTCGTTCCCGTCTCTGTGGCAGTCTCCGTGAATGTCCCGTCGCCATTGTTCTTCCAGAACTGATTGCCCCCCACCGCCGTCAAATACAAATCCTCAAAGCCATCGTGGTCAACATCCGCCACCGCACACCCGCAGCAAAATCCCCGCTGCAACAATCCGGACGCCTCGCTGCAATCCCCGAATCTCAGCTCCGACTGATGCAGATTGCGAAACAACCGCCCCGGAGTCTGCCCGCGATCCAGCCGCGTCGGCAGCACACAACCATTCGTCAAAAACACATCCAGCCAGCCGTCACCATCCACATCAAAAATCGCCGCACCGCCACCATTCACCTCCAGAATGCGCCGCTGCCCCCGCATGTCGTCGTACCGCACAAACTCAAACCCCGACTCCTTCCCCAGCTCGCGAAAGCGAATTCTGGACTGTTCAGCGGCACCTGACTGCCTGCCACTGGTCAGTGCCCGCAAAATCCTTTCCCGCTCCTGCTCGGTCTGCACCACGGCCTGCCCGCCAGCAGCCTCAGTTACACCTGCCCCACGTGGCTGCTCCCCCGTACAGCCCATCGTCAGAATCAGAGCCCCCGCTCCCATTGCCGCGCCCAAAGACCCGCTGCACCGCTCCCGCCACTCGCTCATCGCTGTTGCTCCTGACCGCTTCGCAGTGCCCGTTCCCCCGCCTGAGCCAGCTGTTCCAGGTCTTCCGCCGCTGCTGTCAGCCCCAGTGCCAGGGCAGACTGCGAAGCTGCCCGCAGCGCTCCCGGATTCTTCAATTCCGCCTCCCCCAGCGTCAATCGCAGCTCTGCCAGCTGCAAGGCACGCTGCTGCAGCTGCAGCCGCTCGTCCTGCTGCCCCAGCTGCCCGTACGCCCGGGCCAGCCCCTGACAATACAAAGCATTCGTATCATCAGCAGCCAGCAGCAGCTCAAAATACACGGCTGAACCCGACCAGTCGCCCTGCAGTGCAGCCGCCTCGGCCCGCATCTGAGTCAGCAGCCACGGCTCACCCTCCGCATACTCCGGACACACAGCCAGCAGGTCCCGAAACCCAGCCAGATCCTGCTCCTCAAAACGACACTCCAGCGCCGCCGACAAAACTCCTGAATTCCCAGGACTCATCGCCACCGCTCCGTCCAGCAGCTGACGTGCCTCTTCCACCGCCCCCGCACCCAGCAGATACCTGCCATGCGCTGCCACCAGTCGCGCATCCTGCGGTGACTCCTTCAGAAACTGCTGCAATCGCTCATTCTGCTGCGGCGTCCTCCATGCCAGCAACGAGGGAAAATACAGCTGCTTCGTCAGCAAAGGCTCCAGCAGTCCCCCCTGCCGCAATTCCCGCAATGCCAACTGCCGCTCTTCAAATCGAAACTGCAGCGACAGCAGAAACACCAGCAGCTCACGAGCCGTTCTGACCTGCATCGCCGCAGCACCGCGATCGTCACCGACACCACTCTCGCCGACCGCCGACAGCAGCTCACTGACCGCACGCTCCGCTCGAAACGCCTGATTCAGACGCAGACAGTACTGAGCCAGCAGCAGCCGCGACCGCAGACCCGAGCGCTGATCCAGCACCGGAATCCGCTCAACACATTCCACCGCCACAGCCACCCGGCCGCGTCGAGCCAGGTTCTCTGCCAGCGTCAGCAGCAGCTCAGCAGCATCCGGATCACGCTGCTGCGCCCGGCGAAACTCCTGCTCCGCTCGCTCCACGTCCGCCGACGTCACAGCTGACGGTATTCCCGGCCCCCCCGGCGAACGCAGCCACCACAGGGCACCCGCAACCACCAGCGACAACACCACCCACCTGATCCGCCGCCAACGACGAGGACGCCACTGCTGCTCCGCTATCACCGGCGACTCAAGCTGCATTCACCTGCCCCTCATCCCGCTGTCCCTCATTCGCTGTACAAAAACTCGTTCCCGCTGATCAACGCCTGGCACACATCCACCAGCACCTGACGCACCACATCAGCAGCACGACCCTTGCCGTCACTCGTCAGCCACGCTCCCTGCTCCGCCACAAATCCCGAAACCACCTCCCGCTCCTCACTCGTCAAACCCCGCCCCAAAGCCAGACGCCAGGCTTCCGTCACCGCTGCCGGCAACACACCAGGATCCGTCGTCGGAGCCGTCAATGCAGACTCACTCTTCCATTCCCCCAGCCGCGTCCCATCCTCCGCCGTCAGCGTCAGCACCGCCGACCAGGCAAAAGAATCCGACTCAACGGTCCCCACACAATCCACCACCAGGTCCAGAATCTCCGCTGTCTGCACACCAAACGCCGGCAGCACCGTCTCACCACCGCCCGTCAGCACCGTCCATTCCCCCAGCACACCCCGACGACTGCTGACCACGCGAGCCCGCACGCCGTCACCGTTCGCCGCCGGACGGCTCAGTGAACCGGTGAATGTCATTCGCCCGACTGCCGGAACATGAAACCGTCGAATTGCCGCATGCTGAACATCTCCGGGATGCCCCCCCTGAGCATTCAGCAGCACCCAGCCACGCACAGCATCCGGTAACGAAGGACCGGCCTGGTAACTGCTGCCGGTCCAGAATGTCAGAGCCTCGAACTGCACCCACGGATTGCCCTGCTCAGGAGCTCCCGCAGCAGCCGCCTCTGCAGCCTCGCGCACCCGGCCCGTCCCGACTTCCCATGACGTCATCCGCGGCAATTGCAGCCGCACCACGGGATCCTCAGCACTGGCAAAACCACCGCGGGCCGCCGCGCGACGCAGCGCCGCCTCCGCCAGCTTTTCTGCCCCGGACAAGGCAAACTGACTGTTCATCATCAGCAGGGCCTGCGGAGCAGAATTCGTCGTTGTCCGCCCCGTGCAGTTCAGTTCCATCACCGGAGCATCAAAAGCGGCCAGCATCGCCAGCGGCTGGCTGCGTCTGACCTGTATGTACACGCTGCGACGCCCCGTAACACCCGCCTCCACGATCTGCCCGGTGTCGTCCGCCTGCACCGCAGCCGGCGCCCCGCCCATCGCAGAATTCAGCCCGCCACCCACCGCCAGCACCGCATCACGCACCACCTCAGCATCCAGCCGTATCAAGGGCTTCCGCCAGTACAGCAGATTGTTCGGATCAATCGCTGCCATCTCCGCTCGGTCGCCCCCCGATTGCCGATACACCGTCGACATCAGCACCAGCCGATGCATCCGCTTCCACGTCCAGCCACCCTCCATAAACTCAGCCGCCAGCCAGTCCAGCAGCTCCGGCTGCGAAGGCGCTGCTCCCAGACGCCCGAATTCGCCCGGAGTCGACACAAATGCCCGCCCAAAATGATGCAGCCAGAACCGATTCATCAGCACCCTTGCCAACAGCGGATGACGCCCGCTGGTCAGCCACTTCGCATAGGCCAGCCGCCGACCCGTCGTCGGCAGCTGCGGATCATCCACCGGGATCTCAGGAGCATCCGTAAACAATGAGGCCGCCTGCAGTTCCCCCGGAGTCACCGATTCCTTCGGCTGACCAAATTCACCCCGATGAAAACGGTGCGATGCCGGCAGATGACCGGCCGGCTCCACCAGCGTCCGCAGAAAATGCTCCACCGGCTTCTCGGCCCGAATCGCAGCAATCCGTTCGTCATACTTTTTCAGATCGTCCGCCGCCGCCTGGTTGTACTGATACAGTACACCCGGCGAAATATTGACCGCCGGATGCGCTTTCAACAGATCCTGCTGCTCAGCCGTACGCTTGTCACCCGGAGTCTCATAAGCCAGCTTCAGCTGCCCCCGCAGCGGCTCCGCATATTTCGTCAACTCCTGCTCCAGAGCTGCCCGCATGTACTCCGCTTCCTTCAGGCCACGCTCCCGAGACACCTCAGCGGCCCGCGATTCCACCTCCGTCGCCTTCTGACGATCAGCAGTCGTATACAGCGACACCTGACGCTCTGCCGGGGTCTTCCAGTTCTGCCAATCCAGCGCCGGATCGAACACCGCCCGCAGTCGGTAATAATCCACCTGCGAAATCGGATCATACCGGTGATCATGACACTGAGCACATCCAACGGAAAGACCCAGCAGCGATGTGCTGACAATCCTGATCGTATCCGTGATCGTCTGATTTCGGGCCGCTGCGGAATTGTCACCGCTGCCCGTCCCATTGGCCGCCATTGTCAAAAAGCCAACCGCCGTCAGCAACTCAGTCTGTTCGGCTGTCAGCTCAGGCCCCAAAGACCCGGCCAGCTCATCACCAGCCAGCTGCTCCTGAATGAAACGACTGGCCGGTTTGTCACTGTTGAACGACTGAATCACATAGTCCCGATACCGCCATGCATTCGGTCGCTCGGCATCCGTGTTTGTGGCACCTTCAGAATCGGCATAACCCGCTGCGTCCAGCCAATGCCGGCCCCAGCGTTCACCATACTGCGGCATCGCCAGCAGTCGGTCCACCAGTCGCTCCCAGGCATCCTCACCCGGGTCATTCACAAATTCATCCACCTGTTCAGGAGTCGGAGGAATTCCCAGCAGATCCAGACTGGCTCGACGAATCAAAGTCCGCCGGTCGGCGTCCGGCGAAAACGTCAATCCACGCGGCTGCATCTGCTGCATCAGCAGAGCATCAATCGGAGTGCGAATGCGGAGCGCAGCATCAAACTCCGGAACAACCGGTCGCCGAATCGGCTGAAAGGCCCAGTACGAACGCTCTTCTTCCGTAATCCCCAATCCCGGCGGCAACTGAGCAGGCTCGTCCCGCAATGTCGGCGCCCCGGCAGCGATCCATTGTTCCAGTACGGCCGCATCCGCAGCCGCCATTTTCTTCTCACCCGGAGGCATCTCGCCGGATCGAATTCGCTGCAGCAGCAGACTGCCGGCTGCATCGCCCGCCACCGCCGCCGGACCGGATTCCCCGCCTCGCATCAGAAAACGCCGCTGCCGCAGATCCAGACCACCCTCTGTTGCCTCACCACCATGACAGTCCAGACACCACGTTTTCAGCAGCGGCCGCACCTGCCGCTCAAATGACAGCGCCGCGTCCGGCTGCACCAACGGCGGAACTTCCGCAACAACACCACCGGATGACGCTGGCGACGGGGCAGCAGTCTCCTGAGCCTGGACAGAAGCTAATGAGGAAACCAACCCCAGCAGCAGCCGACAAAGTACCCGGCGTCCGCCTGAGGGAAATCCGCAACCATCAAAATCCCCGCACTGCGTGTTCATCATCCGCGCTTTCCGCATTGAACCGATCTGGCCGAATGCCCCGACAGTACTCCCGCTATTCTCTGCCACCAGCCGGTCCCAGGTCCAGACATTTCAGAGTGTCATCGTCGCGAACGTACAAATGCCCGCCGGCAAGAGCCGGCAGCCGATAACCGCTGTCAGTCGCCCGCAGCACCTTCGCCCGGGCTGTCTCACGGTATCCGCCCACGACAGCCGACACTCGCACCAATTCTCCTCCACACGTCAGCACCAGCAGCTCATCCCCCACCCGCAGCAGCGAACCATAATCAAAACCCGCTCGCTCCCACAGCACTCGCCTCGCCTCCACGTCAATACACTTCAGCACCGCACTGCCACTGCCCGCATCCTGACGACCATCCATCGCAAAGACCACGCCCGGCTGCGCCGGACCGGCAGGCACCGGAGTCGCGTACTGAGTCGCCAGCAGCTCCTCATCACGCCACACCTCCTTCGCCCCGTCAGGCGTCAGCTGCGTCAGCAGTGAACCAATGTTGTAGCTGGAAGACACCAGGATGCGATTGCCAAGCAGCAGCGGAGTCGCCCCGTTGACGGTCGGTCCCCGCGCTCCAAATGGCTGCGAAAACACCAGCTTCCCCGTCGCGATATCCACGCCCGTCAGGTGCAGTCGCGTCACCACGATGGCCAGATCACGATCGCCGCTGCGAACCACAATCGGGGCCGAGTAACTGGCCGCATCCGTGAACACCGTCCACACCGTCCTGCCCGTCTCCGCATCGAAAGCCACAATCGACGCGTCCTCGCGACCACCCACGTTCACGATCAGCCGATTCGCGTGCAGCACAGGAGTACTGCCGACACCAAAATATCCCTCCAGAGGTCGATAATCCCGCTCCGTGTCCCGCTGCCACACCTCACGGCCATCCTGCAGCTCCAGACACCGCAATCGCCCCTCCACACCCAGCACATACACCCGCTCCCCCGCAATCAGCGGCACACAGCGAGGTCCCTTGTCGCTGGAAACACCACCCTGATACGCACACTCAGCCTTCGCTTCCCACTGCACACGCCCATCAGCCGCCGCATAACACCGCACAACCTCGCTGCGGCCCTCACGACTGAAACCAATCACCCGCTCACCCGCAGCCGCCACCCCCGCAAACCCGCCACCCACCGACGCTTCCCACAGGACCTGCGGACCACCTGCCGGCCACGTCCTGTGCAGCACCTCTCCCGTCGCCACGCCGTTCCGCTGCGGCCCCAGCAGCTGCGGCCAGTCACCCGCAGACAACTGACCACACAGACTTAAACCCACCACACCAGCCCGCAACGCTGCCCACATACACTGCACCCTCACTCCGATGTCAAAATGAACTGAATCAGGTCCGCCATGGCCTGAGTATCCACGTTCTTCTCCAGCCCCTCCGGCATCAGCGATCGCCCCGTGTCCCGAATCACCTCAATGTCCGCACGCAGCAGCCGAGTCTCCTTCGCTTCCGCGCGCCGCAGCGTCAGACTCTCCGCAGCCTCCTGCACCAGCACACCGTTATGCGTCGTTCCATCCGTCGTCACCGCCAGATAATCACGCCACGCCGGATTCACTTCACGATTCGGATCCAGCACGTTCGTCAAAATCGCCTCTGCACCGCGACTCTTCAACGCCACCAGATTCGGCCCCACCTGATACCCCACAGCGCCAATCTGATGACACCCGGAACACTGCTGCCGAAACACCGCCGCTCCTCGCTCACGATCGCCCGGCAGCGTCAATGTCACCTGATAAGCTCGCAGCACTTCATCGCGGGAAGACCTCGCCGTCGATTCCAGCAGCCTCAAAGCTCGCGTCCGCACCGCGTTGTCCGGCAACTCAGCCAGACGCTGCAGCTCAGTTGGAGTCACCGCAGTATTCGGCAGCACACCACCCTCAATCGCTTCCAGCAGCACCGCCGCCCAGGCACTTCGCCGCAGCAGAGCCTCGCGAGCACGCGTGGTCTGAGCCGGTGACAGCGAAGGCAGTCGAGTGATCAGTTCACCGGCAATTTCCACATCAGCAAAACCCGTCAAAGTCTCCATGGCGGCCGACTGCAATTCCGGAGCCTGCGCGGGATCCAGCGCCGCCAGCAACAACTCCCGCTCCCCAGCATACCCCGACAAACTCAGCACCCGCAGTGCCGCTGCCCGGTCCGCCACACCTGCCGACTCATCCCCGGCCGTCATCCGCGCCCGAGCCAGCAAATTGCTGCTCATCTGCTGAAAACCCGGCATTTTTGACAATTTTGCATTCGCCGCGGCTGCCGTCTGAAGAATCCGCACCTGCAGCCCCGGATTTTCGTTGACATTCGTCAGTGCCTCGCGCAGCACAGCCAGACCACCCTCGTCAGCAATCTGCCGGGCTGCCGCATCCGCCAGTTCCAGCACAGCCGCCGTCCCGGCACCCTCGCGACCAGACAGCTGCAACAGCACCTCGCCAGCCGTCGTCCCCAGGGACGACAGCACCGCTGTGCGAATCCAGCGATCCTCACCGCGCCGCTCCAGTATCGTCGCCAGTGCCCGCTGCCGCTCAGCAGACGCAGGCAGCTCACCAAGCGTAAACGCCAGCTGCATCAGTACCCGTGCGTCCTGCTCAGCACCCATCCCCAGCAGCGCCGCTACAACCGCCGGCTCACTCAGCAGTCCCTCCGCTGCCAGCACCGCACGCTCACGCACACCCGCAACAGCATCCGACAGTGCCACCACAACGTCGTCACCTGCCAGTGACCGCAAACCCTGCAGACTGCCAATCGCGTGAAACCGTGCCAAACCGGACTGCGATGTTCGCAGCAGCACCTTCAGCAGCGGCACCGCACTCACGTCCTGACGCTCATACAGCAGTCGCGATGCCGCCTCCCGATGCCACGCATTCGGATGCTCCAGCAGCGCCACCAGCTCAGCCGTCGAGGCCTGACTTAAACGCGGAGCAGGGCGGTAGACATACCCCGCCGGGGCCAGTCGATACAGACGCCCACGATCACGACCACTGGTCAGGTCCAGATGCCGCTTGATCTCCGGAGGCAGACTGGCCGGATGCTCAATCACCTCACGATACATGTCCAAAATCTGCAGACAGCCATCCGGAGCATTCGCGTACTGCACCGGCCGAAACCAGATATCCTTCGATGCCACCAGCTCATGCCCCGCATCCATCCGCTCCGCACGCCACACCACGCCATCCGCAGTCAGTCGCTTGCGATGCACAATGTTGCTGCCCACATCCCCGATTATCGCCACACCCAGCAGATCAGCTGGCCACGCATCGCCACGATAGATCGTGATCCCGGTCGCACCGGTGAAATACCCGGCCGGACGCCCGCCACCCTCCACCAGCCCCTTCGACAGCCCCGAAGCCCGCAGTCGAGTTCGGACGATCCGCCACGGCTCCACCGGACTGATGCGAAACACCGGCGCCTGACCGCCGTCCGCCGCGAGGCTGATTCGCGGCGGAGCTGCACTGGGCACGGCCGCCCGCGACAAATATCGGTCGGCATACACAATCTGCTGCGCGTGATCACTGTTGGCACTGACAAACCGATGGCCCCAGTCATCAAACGACATCCCATGCTGACCACCGCCCGTCTCCGCACGCAGCTCCAAAGTTCGCGGATCAAACGAAAAATCACGCCCGCGACACTCCAGACCCGCTCGCTCAGGATACACAGGGCAGGTCACCGTCCCGCCCACCGTGCTGGCCGAACCGTAGATCCGGTTGTCCGGCCCCCAGTGAAAACTGTTGATCAAACCCTGCACGTTGCTGCGAGCAAACCCGGTGAACACCAAAGTCTGCTCGTCCGCCTGCAGGTCGCCATTTGTGTCCCTGATGAAGAACACATCAGGAGCAGCCGCTACAAACACACCGCCATTCGCCGCGATAATCGCCGTCGGCCAGCTCAGCCCCCTGGAAAACTCACGGCTGTCATCAAACACCCCGTCACCGTTCGTGTCCTGCAACACGCGAATAACCCCCAGATGCTCCTTGTCCTGCTCGGAATAATCCCGCATCTCCGCCACAAACAGCCGACCGTCCTCGTCAAATGACATCGCGACAGGATCCATCACCAGTGGCTCCGCTGCGGTCTGCTGCAGTTCGAATCCCGCCGCCACTTCAAACGTCTGCAGAGCATCGGCCGGGGCTGTCGCGGCAATCCGTGGCAGCTCCAGCGAATAGTCCGGCTCAAACGCATCCGGCTGATGCTGCAGCGTCTGATCCAGGATCCGATACACCTGCATCCGTATGTCGGCCGGAAAATCATGGCCGCAGTCAGGCGTCATCAGGACCAGTTTCTCACGAGCCCCCAGCAGCGCATAAATGCTGCCCGCCACAGGAATCGCCTTCTGCACTCCGCTGACATCAAAATTGCTGTCTGCCACCGGTGACACCGACACAAAGGTTCGCGGTGCCAAAGCAGCCGTCAGCTCATAAAAATCAAATGGCAGATCAGACACCTGCAAACCATACTTCGTCTTCAGCAGCGGCATGTACCGGTCGCTGGTCCAGCCCGTCACATTGCCCCCGTAATAATCGCCGAACGGACACCAGCCACAGCTGGACACAGTCGCCTGCATCCGCTCGTCAAACACCGCATGAAAAATTGCGTTGTGACCTCCCAGCGAATGGCCAATCACCCCCATCCGAGCCGCATCCACAAACCCCAGTGACACCAGAAAATCCGTGCACCGCAGATGATTCACGATCCCCTTCATCGTGCCCGACTGGTAAGCATCAGCAGCAAAGTCATACGACTTCAGATCCCCGAACGACGGGTAATCCGGAGCCGCCACAACATAACCGCGCTGCGCCAGCTCGATCCCGTACTGCCGCCCAGGTCGACCGGCCTCGCCAGCCACAATCCGCTTCCCGGCATCGCCCGTGGGATGCAGCGCCAGCATCGCGGCCGTCTTCTTCCCCGTCGCTGTTGTCAGATTCTGCCCGGTCACAGATTCCGACAGTGCCGCCGGCAGATACAAATCCAGGGACAGACGATCAGTCGGACTGTCCACCGCAATCGTCAGCGTCACACGCCGCACTGCACCAATCTTCACCTCTGCCACAACCTGCACATCAAACGGCAAGGCCGTGTTCCGCTGCGGCAGTGGCCCCATCGCCTCCTGCATCCCCTGCACAATCTGCTGCCGCCGCAACTGCCAGTCTTCCGGCTTGCGAATCGCCTGCAGCGCCCCCGCGGCATCCCGATACACACTCAGATCCGCGTGATTCAGCCGCTGTGGCTGCTGAGCACTTGCGAGGGATCCGGCGCACAACGCTGACAGCACCGCCAGCACACTCAGGCAGGTCAATCGATTCATGCCAAATTTCCGCAGCAGAAGTTCGAACGCGACGCATTCGAGGCAGGAAGAACACCGCAGGCAGGTCAGCCACGTCACGAAGACAGAAAACTGAACAACGTACGGCGTCAATTCATATCCGAGATCACTCAGGACCGCCAGCATGGAATTACCGGAACTGCCAATCCGCCACGGGCCGTCGACGCCACAATCTGCACAGACGTGCTGAACTGAACGAATCGGCAGCAGCAGGCGAGCCGAGGAAATGACACCTACACCACCTTCCCCGGCATCCCTGGCAGCTGTCCCAGGACCTGCAGCAGCAGGGTCGCCAGAACCGCACCCGCAATCGGTCCGCACACCGGTACCCACGCATACCCCCAGTTCGAACCGCCCTTGCCGGCAATCGGCAGCAACGCATGTGCCAGTCGCGGGGCCAGATCACGAGCCGGATTGATCGCGTAGCCCGTCGCAGAACCCAGACTCAGACCCATCGCCCACACCACCGCCGCCGTCAGAGCCGCAGCGGCCGGACCCTGAACCATCCGGCCCGCTGACCCCGCTATCAGCACCAAAGCAAATGTCCCAATCAGCTCACTCAGAAAATTACACCACGGACGATCAATCGCCGGACCCGTACAAAAGACGCCCAGCTTCGCTGCCGCATCCGCTGTCACTTCCCAGTGCGGCAGATACATCAGCCAGACCAGCACAGCACCCGTAAAGGCGCCGGCCAGCTGAGCACCCACCTCGGCCAGCGCCGGTACCACAGCACTGCCACCCACCAGCAGGCCCGCCAACGTTCCCGCCGGATTCAGGCTGCCCGCAGCGCCCACTGATGTCGCCACCAGAATCCCGCACAGCACCGCAAATGCCCAGCCCGCCGTCACCACAATCCAGCCACCACCCCGCGCATAACACTTCTCCAGATTCACCGACGCACACACCCCGCCGCCCAGCAGGATCAGTACCGCGGTCCCCAAAAACTCACCCACAACGCTGCGCAATATGCCGCCATCAACCATACTACGCCCCCCCGCTCGGATCACACCCGTCCCAAACCGATTCGCATACCCCAGCACTCGAGCCGCTTCCGGCAATGTCAGCATCCCGCTCCGGAACCGCCTGCTGAATTCTACAGACTCCTGATCACCGCACAAACACAAACATAAACACAAACAGCCGCAGTCCCCCTGGGAGACTGCGGCTGACTGCTGAATGCTGAACCTCGACTGAAACTTTCACCGGCCCGCGGGACATCAGTCCCAGTTCAATGAACCGGCACTCTGGTATTCTGTCACGCGAGTCTCGAAGAAGTTCTTTTCCTTCGACAGGTCGATCGTTTCACTCATCCACGGGAACGGATTCGAAGAACCATACTGCGTCGGCAGACCGATACGCTCCAGACGACGGTCAGCAATGTACTGCACGTAATCACGGAATGCTTCAGCATTCAGACCCAGAATGCCACGCGGCAGACAGCCTTCCGCATATGCAATCTCCAGATCCACAGCCTTTCGCACACGCTCCAGCATCTCCGACTGGAACTGCGGAGTCCACAGTTCCGGGTTCTCGGAATTGATCCCGTTGATCAGGTCAATTCCGAAGTTCATGTGGGTCGTCTCGTCCCGCAGAATGTACTGGAACTGCTCACCAATCCCCTTCATCAGGTTACGACGGTGGAACGAAAGCACCATCACGAAACCACTGTAAAAGAAAATCCCCTCCATGATCACGTAGTAGCCGATCAGGTTCTTGAGGAACATCTGGCGGCCTTCCGGAGTATCCGTCGTGAAACCGTCAGACAGCACCTCAGCCGTCAGTTCCATCTCGAAGTCGTCCTTGCGGGCAATCGCAGGGACTTCGCGGTACATGTTGAAGATCTCACCCTCATTCAGGCCCAGACTTTCCACAACGTACAAAAACGTATGACTGTGCACGGCCTCTTCAAAAGCCTGTCGCAGCAGATACTGACGACATTCGGCATTCGTCACGTGCTTGAAGATTGCCAGCACCAGGTTGTTGCCAACCAGCGACTCAGCTGTTGAAAAGAACCCCAGATTCCGTTTGATCACCAAACGCTCGTCGTCCGTCAGCTTATCCGAACGCCAGACTTCCACGTCCTGGTTCATCGGAACTTCAGTCGGCATCCAGTGATTCGCACAGCCGTTCAGATAGTGCTCCCAGGCCCAGTGATACTTGATCGGCATCAACTGGTTGACGTCCACCTGAGCACAGTTGATCAGCCGCTTCTCAGTCGCCTTCACTCGACCACCCGCGGGCGGAGCAGGAACGGCAGGAGCAGCAGTTTTCGCCGGGGCATCATCGAAAGTCAGTACGGACATATTCAGCTCACTCCTTGAGAATCACTCGGCAACGTCGATTCAGCGACGCCGCAGAAAATAGAACACAGACGAGAAACAGACACACTCCTGATGCTTCACTCGGTATCCCGGCGGAGGGGATTCGCCGGGACACCCAAACCAGTGCACCGCAGAAGCTTTGCAAGGTTCACTGCTGAACTTAAAAAAATTCCAGTTCAGCCGACAGAATCCCGCATCACCAGAATCCTACTGGCAGGCTTCGCAGTCGGGATCAGTAATACTGCAGGCCTTGTACTGAGATGCCTCAGTAACCGGCAGAATATGCGGTGCCGGAACAACGTCCGCACCGGTCTCACGCGGGTCGTCCGCGCGATTGACCAGAATGTCACTGGATGCACTCTTCGACTTCACCCAGCGTGGCTGCACACCAAACTTGTTGATGTCCACAGTGGATTTTTCGATCTGAGTCGCTGCCAGTGTCCGCAGGTAGTAAGTGGTCTTCAAACCCTTGCGCCAGGCAAGGAAATACATATCGTGCAGCTTGCGACCGCTGGGCTCCCGCATGTACAGATTCAGCGACTGCCCCATGTCGATCCACTTCTGCCGACGAGCAGCACACTCAATCAGCCACCGCGGATCCAGCTCGAAGGCCGTGACGTAACGAGCCTTGATGTCGGCCGGAATTCGCTCGATCTCCATCAGCGTCCCGTCGTAGTACTTCAGCATCTCCAGCATCTGAGCATCCCACAGACCACGCTCCTTCAGTTCGCTGACCAAAGCCGTGTTCAAATGAGTAAACTCGCCGGA
>SXXK01000015.1 GCA_005791255.1 Planctomyces sp. | reverse complement strand
GGGGAAGGGTGATGAGCGTGGCCGCAGCTACCCGGCTGCTGTTCCGAAGGGCGGCTATCGTCCGGACGAGGAGAAGTGTGATGACGACAAGTATGGTCGTGGCTGCATTCCGTGGCTGAAGTTTGTTGTGGAGGGTTCGAAGCAGAAGGACTGTGCGACAGTGAAGCATGGTGACTGTCTGCGTCCGCATCGCATTCTGAAGCCCACCGACTGCGAAACGACTCGGTACTTTGACATTGAATCTGCCGGCGGTGGTTATCAGGTCAACCGTCGCCAGTACGATGCGAAGTCCTGTCATGAGTCTCCGAAGATGGGGACGGTGGAGCGCTGGGTTTATCGCAACAGGACATCGGATGCGTGTCCGATTCACATCCCGGATGGTTCGTATCAGATCTGCCGGGTCAACGGCAAGGTTCCGTATCGTACGGACGCCTGCAAGTCTGATGTGACGACGGTGTATGGTGGTGAGGAAGTGGAGATTCTGAAGCATTTCCGGACGTTCGCTGGTCCCTACACAGCACACTGCTCGAGTGTGGACTATGACTATCGTCGCGGCATGCACAACTATGAGCCGAAGGCTGGCGGCAGTGGCTACGGCTACGGCAGCGGTGCTGGCTACGGTGGCTGATCTGCCGGGCTGAAAACGGAGGACGCTTCGTGGTTTCGGGGGGGACCATGAAGCGTCTTTTCGCTTTTTACGGCGGGTGGTTCTTCGCTTGACTCGTTCGCTGAACCTGAGATGCTCTGTGCTGCTCGAAGAGCTTCTGCATCCTGCCTCGGAGTCTTCCCCATGCCTTCTCCGCTGACCCTGTCCTGCCCTGTGATTTCTGCGGTGCCTGTTTTCGGGCGTCATTTTCGAATGCTGCCGCTGCTGTTTTGCGGTCTGTTCCTGCTGTTCGGCCCGACACCTTCGGCTGTGGCGCAGCAGACGGTGAAATTGCAGCCGGAGACTCGGATTGCCGTCATCGGTAACACTCTGGCGGATCGCATGCAGCACGCGGGCTGGCTGGAGGCGCTGCTGCAGGCAGCTCATCCGCAGCATCGGCTGGTGCTGCGGGATCTGGGATTCAGTGGTGACACATTGACTGAGCGTCCGCGTTCGGACAATTTTGGAAGTCCGGACGAGTGGCTGATGAAGGTTCGTGCCGACGTGATCATTGCCTGCTTTGGTTACAACGAATCGTGGGCGGGGCCGGCGGGGCTGGAGAAATTCCGTGGTGAGTTGACGGCCTTTGTGAAGCAGACTCAGGGGCAGCAGTACAACGGCCGCGGTGCACCGCAGATTGTGCTGTGTTCTCCGACGTGGTTTGAGGATCTGCAGTTGTCGGAGCTGCCGGACGGCGAGGCTGCCAATGCCAATCTGGCGTTGTATACGGCAGAGATGGGACGGCTGGCGGGGGAGCTGGGTCTGCCGTTCGTGAATCTGTTTGAGGCGACTCGGGAAGCGGCATCGCAATCTGCATGGGACGGCAGCGTGGTGCGGAATCTGGCGGGTCTGCGGCGGGATCGTTTTGGTCGTCCGGCGCCGGAATCGACTGCTGCGAAGCAGGCTGCCAGTGAGCTGACTCTGAATGGTGTGCATCTGAATGATCGCGGCAATCGGGTGGTTGCTGAAGCGATTGTGCGTGCAGCCTTTGCGGTGAATCCCGGGACGCTGCCGGCGGAGCGTCTGGAGCCGATCCGAGCGGCGGTGCTGGCCAAGAATCTGTACTGGCACAACGTGTATCGGGCCACGGATGGTTACAGTGTCTTTGGCGGTCGTTCGGGTCTGCAGTTTGTGGAGGGGCAGACGAATTTCGCGGTGATGCAGCGGGAGCTGGAAATACTGACCGAGATGACAGCGCGGCGGGATGCGGTGATCTGGGCGGCGGCTCAGGGGCAGACAGTTCCGCCGGATGATGCCGGGCTGCCGCAGCCGCTGGAGGTGAAGACGAACAAGCCGGGTGCACTGGAAGGTGGGCGGCACAAGTTTTTGGGTGGTGCCGAGGCGATTGAGAAGATGACTGTGCACGCGGGGATGCAGGTGAATCTGTTTGCTTCGGAGGAAATGTTTTCAGATCTGGTGAATCCGGTGCAGAGTGCAGTGGATCCGGATGGACGACTGTGGGTAGCGGCATGGCCGACGTATCCGCACTGGAATCCGCTGGAGGCGATGAATGACAAGCTGCTGATTTTTCCGGACGAGAATTCTGATGGCGTTGCGGATCGTTGTGTGACGTTTGCCGACGGGCTGCATAATCCGACGGGTTTTGAATTTTGGAACGGTGGCGTGCTGGTGGCGATGGCACCGGACATCTGGTTCCTGAAGGACACGGACGGGGACGATCGTGCTGATGTGCGTGAGCGAATTTTTCATGGTCTGGACTCGGCAGATACCCATCACCCGGCCAATGCGTTTGTGATGAGTCCGGGGGGGCGATTTTATTTTTCGCGGGGGATTTTTCACGCCGAGAACTTTGAAACACCGTGGGGTCCGACGAAGCGGTTTGGCACGGGCGGTACGGGAGTGTACGAGTGGGATCCGACGACCTTTGACATCAATTTTCATTTCCCGATTGGCCCGAACCCGCATGGCGACGTATTTGATCAGTGGGGCAATCAGTTTGCGACGGACGGGACGGGTGGAACTGGCAATTACATCGGGATGCCTGGCCGTGGTGCTCCGGCCCAGCTGTATGAGAAGCGAGTGCGACCGGTACCGGCGATCTGCATACTGGACAGTCAGCATTTTGCGGAGGAGAACCGAGGCAACCTGCTGATTGCGAATGTGATTGGATTTCAGGGAGTGACTCAGTATCGCTTTGAGAAGCGTGGTGCGGGCTTTTTTGCTCGTGAAGTGGAGCCGATTCTGTATTCGTCGGATCAGAATTTTCGGCCGAGTGACATGGAGATTGGCGGGGACGGTGCACTGTATGTGCTGGACTGGCAGAATCCGATCATTGGTCACATGCAGCACAATCTGCGGGATCCCAGTCGTGACCATTTGCACGGTCGCATTTATCGGGTGACGGCGCAGGGGCGAGCGGTGCAGTCGGTGCAGAAGTTCAGCCGGGCTGCGACGAAGTCTGTTGTTGAGGCATTGGCATCGCCGGTTCTGGCAGAGCGTTATCGTGCGCGTCTGGAGCTGACGGGGCGTGATCAGGCGGAGGCAGCCGGTGCGGCGGTGGCATGGCGGAAGGGGCTGCGTGCGGACTCCGCAGAGGATGCTCGGTCGCTGGTGGAGGCTTTGTGGACGACTCAGCGGGCTCGTCGCACGGATTTTGAGTTGCTGCAGTTGCTGCTGGAGAGTCCCGTTGAGGATGCTCGTGCTGCCGCGGTGCGTGTGCTGCGGGATCTGGCGCGGGATGTTGCGAGTCAGAAGCCGGCGGCTGCGAAGGCGGCAGCGGCGGGTGCGGCCCTGGGGCGGGCCATTCCAGTGGTGCTGGATGAGGCGGGAGTGGCGATGGATGTGGAGGCGTGGGAGCGATTGCTGCTGAAGCGGGCGGTGGATCCTGCGCCGCAGGTGCGTGCGGAGGCGGTGGTGGCAGCTTCGTTTACTCGGGGACCACTGGCGGCTGAGATTCTGTTTGCGGCAATGCAGACGGAGCAGGATCCGCAGCTGAGTTTTGTGATTCAGCAGGCGCGTGGCGTGATTGATCTGGATGGTGCAGTGCGGAGTGTCCTGGCTGCCGGGGGGCGATTGTCGCGGAATGCCGAGGCGTATGCATTGTCGAATGCCAGTGTGGAAGACCTGCTGAAGATGGAGAAATCGGAGGGTGTTTACCGGGCCATTCTGACTCGCGAGAGTGTTCCTGAGGAGACTTTGCGAGCGGCGCTGGCGGGTCTGGCCGGATTGCGGAAGGTGGCCGAAACGGAAGAGTTGTTTGCATTGATTGAGGAGTTGAACGCGAAGGCGAGTGTGAACGTGCTGAACAGTCTGAGCCGGCTGCTGGCTGCTCAGCCTGCCGACCAGCTGGTGCGGGTGCGTGATCGGGTTGTGAATTTGGCGAAATCTGCTCGTTCCGCAGAGACGCGGCGGGTGGCCCTGGCTGCGTGGATCAGTGCGGACGACAGTGGCGATGCTGTGTTTGCGGCGATGGCTGAGGGGCAGTTGATTCGTGAGGAGGTGTTGCGGGCTTTGCTGCTGGTGACATCAAAGTCCGCACAGGCTGCGTTGTTTCCGAAGCTGGCGGAGCTGTTGCCGGGTCTGGAGGGCAATCGGGGTTCTGAGTGGCTGGTGCGACCGGGATTGCGGGTGGATTTCTATGCTCCGAATCCCGCGAATGTCGCCAGGGAAACGCTGGAAGGTCTGACTCCGGCGGCGAGCGGCGTGGCTGAGAAGATTGTGATGGATCAGCCGATCCTGAAGACTCGAGACGGTTT
>SXXK01000183.1 GCA_005791255.1 Planctomyces sp. | reverse complement strand
GTGCTGGCCACCAATGTCGCCGAATCTTCGATGACGGTGCCCGGGATTCGTGCGGTTGTGGACACCGGTACGGCCCGCATCAGCCGTTACTCCGCCCGCTCCCGCATGCAGCGTTTGCCGGTGGAACCGGTGTCGCAGGCGTCCGCCAATCAGCGTGCAGGTCGCTGTGGCCGAGTGGGGCCGGGAATCTGCATCCGCCTCTACAGTCAGGCCGACTACAACACTCGGGAAGCTTTTACGGCGCCGGAAATTCAGCGGACAAATCTGGCGGCTGTCATCCTGCGCACGCTCAGTCTGAAACTCGGCAATCTCGAAGATTTTCCATTCCTCGATCCTCCGAAAGTTTCGGTGATCCGCGAGGGCTATCGTACGCTGGAAGAGCTGGGAGCGATTGTGACGGAGGCCGCAGCGGCCGCCGCGCGACAGGATCCGGCAGCGGATTCCGCCGAGACCGCCGGTGACGCCGATCCCGCAACATCCTCCGCAAAGCCCGCCACACGCGGACAGCAGGCCGGGGATCTGACGGACATCGGACGCCGCATGGCGACATTGCCGGTGGATCCCGCGATTGCTCGCATGATTCTGGCCGCCGTCGAACTGCACGCGGTGCCCGAGGTACTGGCGATTGCCGCTTTCCTCGAATGCCAGGATCCAAGGGAACGACCGCTGGAAAAACAGCAGGCTGCCGATGAGGCCCACCGCAAATTCTTCAATCGCGATTCCGATTTCCTGACCATCCTGAATCTTTGGGATGCGTGGCACGAAAAACAGCGGTCGCTGTCCAACAGTCAGTTGCGCAAGTGGTGCCAGCAGCATTTCCTTTCATGGCTGCGGATGCGGGAATGGGTGGATGTTCACGGACAGTTGCGGGAATTGCTGGAAGACAGTGATGACCCGGCGATTCAGCAGGCGGCGAAGGCGCTGGCCAAACAGCGGCAGCATCCTGAAAAGTCTCTGGCTGAGCAGCGGCATAACGACTTCGCAGCCACTCATAAAGCGCTGCTGACCGGGTTGCTGCCGAATATTGCCATGCAGACGCCGGAGGGTGAGTTTGTTGGAGCCGGTGGCAGTCGTCTCGCTATCTGGCCCGGTTCAGCGCTGGCCCCCAAAGGCGCCAAATGGTTTGTTGCCGCTGAACTTGTGGAAACCACTCGCCGGTATGCTCGCACCATCGCCCGCATTCAGCCCGAATGGATTGAACCGCTCGCCGGGCATCTGCTCAGCCACGAATACTTCGAACCGCACTGGGACCCGCAGGCCGGCAACGTGATGATCTATGAAAAGGTCAGCCTGTGGGGACTGCCGATTGTCACGCGTCGACGAGTGACACTGGCACGAATTGATCCCGTCAAATCCCGCGAAATGCTGATTCAGCATGGACTGGTGGAACTGGGATTGCTGTACGGAGAATTGTCAGACGGATCCGGGCCACCGCCGCAGGATGACTACGCTGATGAAGAAGACGCACTGACTCGTGGCGCGGCCAGGGTGCGACCAGGCAAGGCGGCAGCCAATCCGCGGCGCCCTCAGCGCCGCGGCTGGGGCCACGAATTCCCGTTCCTGCAGCACAATGTGGCTGTACTGCAGCAGTTGAAGGAGCTCCAGGCAAAGACCAGATCTCATCATCTGCTGCCCGGGGATGAAGTGCTGTTTGAGATTTACGCCGCGCAGATTCCCGCAGAGTGTTCGGATCGCGATCGCCTCAGACGCTGGTACCAAAGAACCCACAGTCGCCTGCCCCGGCTGCTGCAGTTCGATATCAATCAGTTTGCTGACGAAGCCCAGCGACAGCAGCATGTCAGTCTGTTTCCGGAATCGGCGCAGTTCGGAGCCATGCATCTGCCGCTCAGTTACCAGCTGGATCCGGGGCAGGAGGCTGACGGGGTGACCGTCAGTCTGCCGCTCGAAGGGTTGCCGCAGCTGACGGAATCGCGGCTTGACTGGCTGGTCCCGGGACTGCTGGAACAGAAGGTGCTGGCGCTGATTCGGGCATTGCCCAAGTCATTCAGGCGCCACTTCGTGCCAGCGCCCGACTCCGCCCGACTTGTGGCGTCGGATCTTGAGTTTGCTCGCGGCGACTTTCTGCACAGCGTCGCCGTTCGGCTGTCTCAGCTGTCCGGGGAACGTATTTCAGCGCAGGATTTTGACGCCGGACAGATTCCTGATCACCTGAAATTCAACATTCGAGTGCTGGATGATCAGCGGAAGACCCTGATTGAAGGACGCGATCTGAAAGTACTGCGAGCGACACTGGCGGAACGGGCCGTGCGCGCGGCCGGCGAAGCGGACCGCCGTGCCGCTGCGGTCGGACCCACACCCGAAGAAGCTCAGTGGCTGCGAACCGGTTTCAAAAACTGGGATTTCTTTGATGTGCCCGAACATATCGAGATTGTGCGGGCAGGAATGTCGCTCCGCGCCTTCCCGGCGCTCCGCGACGATGGCGAAACCGTCGCACTGATGCTGTGTCAGACGCCCGAGGATGCCCGCCGGCAGCTGCGCTGTGGACTGCGACGCCTGTTTCTGCTGGTGGAAAAGAAACGAATCCTCACGCAGGTCGGAAATCTTCCGCAGATCACGAAGACGCGAGTTCTGGCGACAACGATTAAAGGCCTTGAGTTCACCAGCAGCGTGGCACTGCTGATGACGGATCGGGCGTGGCTGGCCGACAATCAACTGCCCCGCACAAAACATGCTTTTGAATCCGCCCTGCGACAGGGACGGGAACGCCTGCCCCTCGCCGCCCAGGAACTCACCCAGTTCCTGCCCGTCGTGTTCCAGCAGTATCATGAAACTCGAGCTGCCCTCGAACTGGCCAAAGGGCCGGGATGGGAGCCAATTGTCAAAGGACTGCAGCAGCAGCTCAGTGGATTGATCAGCAGCGATTTTCTGGCAGTCACTCCGTGGCCCTGGCTGATCCAGTTCCCGCGATATCTGACGGCCATCCGGCAAAGATTGATCCGGCTGGGGTCAGGCGGTCTGCGAACGGAATTGAATCTGGAAGCCGAGCTGCAGCCGTGGCTGATGAAGTACGAACAGAAACGACGTGAACATCAGCGACAGCAGCGAGTCGACCCGATGCTGGAACACCTGCGGTGGATGATAGAGGAGTATCGAGTGCAGTTGTTTGCTCAGAAACTGGGAACAGCCATCAGCGTCTCACCCACCAAACTGGAAGAACAGTTCGTTCGAGTCTCCTGACACGTCCCCCACCCACCCCCCTCTCTGCTTTCCGTAGCTCGGGCTTTCCAGCCCGAGCCCCCTTCAACGATGACCGACTACGCCGCAGGTATCCCCCCGCGGTCGTGTCCGAACACACGACATCACCCTGCGTTTGCCTTCGCGTCTTCGCGTGAGCCAATCCTCCCCTCGATTCATCCGTGAACATCGAAGCCAATCCGGGTGGAAAAAAGCGATCCGAAACGTCAAATCTCCGGCCCAGGCCCGTCCACTGCCGGCTGCGGCCCATCATTCGTGTCCATTCGTGGTTTACCCCCCACGACCACAAAAAAAACAGTTGCCTTTTGACCGCATTCCACGTTGCTTCGCCGCAACATGCCTGCACTGCACACACCCGGAATCCGCCTTTCGTCGCTGAACACTGCGAATCCGAAATCGCCTCTTGCCCGCGCTGCCGGTCCTCAATATCTGTCGGATTTCCGGCATGAACTCGGTTCGACAGGGTGTCGATCGTCATGCCGCAATGCGAACAGCCCCAGTTCGCTGATCACGGACTTCCTGCATGGTCGCTCTTTCCCGCATCCCCGCGTGTTTCGCGTGGTTGACACTGCTGCTGTTCAGCGGCAACGGTGCCGGCACTGCGCTGCCCTCAGAATTTGCCGACATCATTGCTCGACGGTTCAGCAGATGGGATCTTAATCGCGATCGGGTGCTCACGGTCGATGAAATCAATCGGGCCGTCTCTGACGTGACTCTGCGGGATTCCGAAGCAGCAGCCATCGCGGCTCTGAAACGTGGTTTGGCGGGTCACTCAGCCCTCGCAAAGGGGGTCAGCAAAGACCGGCTGCAGCAAATGGTGGATGACCGTGACGCCACAGGTCAGGAACTTCAGGAACTGTTCAAGGCGGCGGAAAAACGCATCCGGTTGAAACAGCCACGCCTGTTTGCCTCCGGTCGCCCGCAGCTCGAAACGATTCATCAGGGTCGGTTGGGCAATTGCTTTGTGCTGGCACCACTCGGCGCTGTGCTCGCAGTATCTCCGGATCGTATTTCGCAGATGTTTACCAGCGGGCCTGCTGACGGATACTACGTACGTTTCGGCAGGTTTCAGATTCCCGTGCCGGCTCTGACCGATGCCGAACTGGCGCTCACCGCCGGCAACGAGGATGCCGGAATCTGGGTCAATGTGTACGAAAAGGCCGCCGGAGCCGCACAGCAGGTGATCGGTCCCTCGGCCGCTGCGAAAGGGTCAGCCATCGATGCGATCTCCAGCGGCGGTTCGGTGACCCGCTTCCTGTCACTGATCACCGGACGTCAGATCCAGCGGTTCTCCTTCGAATTCGCACGCCGACACGACAGCAATGCTCGCCCGTATCGCGACGGACTGCGACAGCTGCGAACCTGGCTGGATGACGCCCGACGCGAGCATCACGCCATGGTCTGCACAACTCGGGAATCCCGGACCCCAGGGATCTCGTCCAATCATGCGTGGGCCGTCGTCGCCTGGGATAACACGTCCGATGTCCTTACCCTGTGGAATCCCCACGGTGGCAACTTCCGCCCGGCGGGCAGCAGCGGGCCGGCTCACGGGTACCCTGCATCGCAGGGGCTGCTCAAAGTCCCGCTTGCCGACTTCGTCCGGCTGTTCTCCGGGATGGCCCGGGAAACAGATACTCCGGCCGCAGGCACCCGCGAGCTGCCGGCTCTGCCCGACCCGTCCTGAACCCGGTCATTTCTGCTCCGCTGCCGATGTGTGGTCGTGCAGTACCCGCCAGTCATGGCCCTCGCGAGCCATCAGCAGAGTAAACAGGCCGGTGGCATCCCCGACTGACGGGTCCCGCTTCAGCACATACCGTCCAAACACCTCCGCCCACTCCCCGCTCAACACCCGTATCTCCAGATCCTCAAACGACAATCTCCCCATTTTTGCCGGACTGTCGTACCGCTTCTGATACCGCTCCAGCGTCTGCTGCCAGCCCCGCTGCACGGAGCCACCGCTGGCAAATCGCAGGGTCTCATCCCGCACATACCCCTGCATGAATCCCGGAATGTCGCCCCGGTTCCAGGCCTGAGACTGAGCGGTGAGGACAGCCCGAATCGCCAGTTCCGCCGCCTTCTCGTCAGCCTCATCGCGAGGTCGGCCAGCTTGCACGCCAGTCAGAAATTCGCCGGTACCTGCACCCAGCAGGAGCAACAGGAAAGCCCCGAAAAGCCGCCAAAATCTGGAAAAATCACCCCGAACCATGCTCAACCCCTTCACCGCCAGCTTTAGCCGATGTTCGCCCTCAATCCGCCCCCAACTGCCGCGCCCGAACGGACAGTTGCAGATTCCAGCACATTTTTTCCAAAACTCAAAGTGTCAGACCATTTGCTTTTTGACATAACACACCCCGGTATCATGCGATGTGGCTGTCGCACGACAAATATGACGTACAAAATTAATAAAAGGTTTGGGCCGTGGTCAATCAGCTTTGCTCCGCAAATGTCGTCGGCCGTGATGAACTGATCGCCAGCGTCTGGACACTCCTTCAAAACAACTCACTCAGATTTACCGCCGAACGACGCGTCGGAAAAACCACCGTCATGCTCAAACTCCATGATCAGCCCGCTCACAATTTCCTGCCACTCCCCGCAACGCTGGACTGTCGTTCTCGATCAGGTCCTCAGCGAACTCTGTCAGCACTCCCCGCATCGCAAACTGCTGCTCCTGCTGGATGAACTCCCTTACATGCTGCAGCGATTTGCCGCTGATGGCTGTCCCGGCGATGCTCTGTTGCTCCTCGATTGCCTCCGAGCGGCACGTCAAAAATATGCCGGTCTCCGCATGATCTTTGCCGGGTCCATCGGACTGCATCACGTGCTTCACGAATTGCGCCAGCAAACGCTCGCCAGCGAACCAGTCAACGATATGCCGGCTGTCGAAATCCGTGGACTGGAACCAGCAGCCGGCTGTCTCCTTGCCAGTCAGCTGCTGCAAAGTTTCCAGCTGCACCTCGACCCCACCCAGGCCTCTGCTGTCGTCGCACGCATCACACAGCGGACTGACGGCGTGCCCTTTTACATGGCCGCAGTTGCACAACGTCTGGCCCAGGACCCCGACACCGTCACGCCTCACACCGTCGACAGCGTTGTCAGACAGCTGCTCACCGCAGACTCCGACCCCTGGGAAATGGAACACTTTCGCAGCCGTTTGCCCGTCTATTACCGCAGCGCTGTCAGCGATGCCAATGGACGGCATCTGATCCAGCTGCTCAGGTCCCTCGCTCTTGATCACTACCTCGTCAGCAGTGCTGACAAAACTGCTTGTGCAGCACCCAAAACTGCACCAGCAGATCGTCAGTGGCTTCGTGAACGGTTTGCGCAGCGGTGATCGGCTGCACGTGCTGCTCGTGGGGGCCTCAGGAATCGGGAAAACACACATCGTCAGCCTCATTTGCCACATGCTGATGCCGCTACGGCCATTCTGCACCGCATCGTGCAGCAGCTGCAGCACCGCAGCCTGCTGCTGGTCCACGAAAATCTCCATCTGCTCTTTCACTCACTCACCGATGCCGAACAGAAACACTGGCGCGCGTTCCTCCAGGAAACTCGCCGCTTCTCCACACTTGCCACCGCCCCCGCACTCTTCCCGCAAATCTCAGATCGCACTCGCCCATGCTTTGGCTTCTTTGATATCCACCACCTGCAGTCACTGAAGCTGGCCGCGTCCAGGCAGCTGGTGCTGCGTATCTGTCGACTGCGAAAACGCAAAAATGCCCTGCAAATCCTGAACTCTCCCGCCGGCCTCGCTCGCCTGCAGGCTGCTGATCTGCTGCTGGCGGGAAACCCGCGCGCCTGGGTTCTGTTCGCACAGGCACTCACCACCCGCACACTCAGAGAATTCACACCGCTGCTGGAACAGACTCTCGATACACTCACCCCCGCCTGCCTCGGAAAACTGCACAACCTGTCCCCCCAGCAACAACAGCTGCTGCTTGGGCTGTGCGATCAGTCCGGTGCCAAAACCGTGCAGCAACTCGCCGTGGCAACCGGCGTCGACGAACGCTGCTGCTCTCGACAGCTCGGGTACCTCCGCGACCTCGCATTCGTTCACGCCAGCAAATTCGGAAAGGAATCCTGCTACGATGTCTCTGATCCACTGCTCAGACTCTGCCTGCAGCCACGGCACTCCGTCCATCACCCGCTGCGCCAGACCGCCGCTTTTCTGAAAGACTGGTTCGCTGCAGATCAGGTCCGCATCCCCCGCACAGCGTACCTTCGCACTGTTTGCTGCCCTCGAACCAACACTCGAACTCGCCGCACCCGCTGACTTCCTCCAGGCACTCAATTACGCCTTCAAAAACGGTGCACCCGAAAGTCATGCCTTCTCCGGCAACCCCACTTGCCTGCTGTCACGAATCCTGCGACGCAGTCCGCATGACTGGCACACCTTTATCAGCCACATCACGCCACTCTTCCTCCGGCATCAGCATGGCGGACCCCTTGCCATCGCTGTCGTCCGCAGCATCGCAACCCTCGAACAGTCCGGTCTCTCGGCCACACAACTTCAACTGTGGAACTCGCTCTGGCAGCAGGCCGGCCTCAACTGCCCCCCGCTGCAGATTGCACTGCGCTGCCTTGCGGCTGCCGTCAGCGTCCTCACCAGTACCCGCGCCACCGAACGACCGCTGTTTCAGTTGCCTCCGGAAATTCGGCAGCTGGTGCGACCACTGCTCTCCCACTCACTGGGGCCGCTGCCGACCCCGGAACTGACGCACACATTTCCCTGAGACCGCAAACAGAAAACCGGCCGGTGCAGTTGCACCGGCCGGCTCAGTCATTCCAGGTTTCTCACCTGCCGGCTACTTCTGCTCACGCACATACACACGCAGCCGTTTTGAAGTCCAGCCGCCTGCGTTGCCCGTAAATGTCCAGTCCTTCGTGTTGCCGGGACTGTTGCCAATCCCAATGTCCGCCCGGTCCCCGGCTCGCCAGTTGTTCACCGCAAACACGGTCTGACCGGCCTCCAGATTGTGCAGCTGCATGCTGCCATAACCGTCCTCAGGTGGCACCATGCCGTCACCCGCGTCATACACATCGCCGGTCGCACCGGCCACACCAGCCGCATTCTCAGCGGCATAATTGTGAGGCCAGAATTCCAGTTGACCCTTTTGAATGCTGCGCCCGGCCTGCAGACCAGGCACATCCGTAAAAATCTCCAGACCCGTGGCCGCCTGCTGAAACACCGCACCGCTGGCATGAGTCGGAATGCCCAGCTTACTCGCATCCTTCGTAAAGGCGTCCAGCGAAACGAACACATTCTGAGACTTCCCGGAACCCTCGGTCAGCTCCAGCAGATACGCCACACGATCAAATGCCCCAATCAACCGGCTGTCATCGACTGCGGGGGTCGGCTGAGCACCCAGCTGAGCCAGATTGTAGTCGTACACCAGCCGATACTCGCCCTGCACCGGCAGGCCGCTCAGGAATGATGGCACCTCGCCCAGCCGAAACGCACCTGTCGGCAGGCCCGTACCACCACTCAGGTTTGGTTCCGCCAGCAGGTGCCACGCAAAACGCATGGCTGTCGGCTGAGCCACCTTGTCAGACCGCAGTACCACGGTACTGGTACCTTCAATCATCGCCTCTGCCGCATGAAAACCGCCC
>SXXK01000182.1 GCA_005791255.1 Planctomyces sp. | reverse complement strand
TGATGTGCGTGAACGACGCCACTGGGACGAATATGTGGAAGCGTATGAGGATGCGCTGGAGGCTACAAGTACGGAGCTGGCATCGTGGTATATTGTGCCGGCAGACCAGAAATGGGTCGCCCGAAGTATCGTGGCCAGTATTGTCACGGACACGATCGGTCGCCTCGATTTGCGGTATCCGGAGCTGTCGGAGACGCAGCGGGCGGACTTCGCTGCTGCCCGGCAGGAATTGCTGAGTGAATAGTGATCGGGATCAACTGAAACATCGGCATTGTGACGGTTTGTGACAGCCTGCGATCCAATGGAGAGTGATGATGTTGCGAGTGCTCGGCGTTGTCTGGTGTTTGGTCACTTTTTCCGCCAGTCTGTCCCCCTGCTTGGCGGCTCCGCAGGCCCCTGCAAAGGCTGCAACGGTTCCTGTCGAACAGTACATTCGCCAGAACTATATCAAGCAGGAACATATGATTCCGATGCGTGACGGAGTCAGGCTGTATACGGCGGTGTATCTGCCAAAGGCGACCGATCAGAAATGGCCGATTCTGATGAAACGGACTCCGTATTCCTGTGCCCCTTATGGTCCGGATAAAATGCCGGGATCGCTTGGGCCCAGCGAGCATTTCGTGCGGGCCGGATATATTTTTGTCAATCAGGACGTGCGAGGTCGATTTTTGTCGGAGGGCCAGTTCGAGCAGGTGCGACCGCATCTGCCGGAGAAAAAGGGGCCTCAGGATATCGACGAAAGCACGGACGCGTGGGACACGATTGAATGGCTGACGAAGAACCTTGAGGGCCACAACGGCAAGGTGGGGATCTCAGGAATTTCGTATCCCGGTTTCTATGCCTCGGCCGGCATGATTGACGCGCATCCGGCGCTGGCAGCCGTATCACCGCAGGCGCCCGTTGGTGACTGGTACTTCGATGATTTTCTGCATCATGGGGCCTTCTTTTTAGCCCATGCTTTTCGCTGGCTGAACAACAATGCACAGGAACGCAGCGGGCCGACCACAGAACGCCCGACTGCGAAAACGATTCCGTCCGTGGACGGCTACCAGAGGTTTCTGGACGCCGGCACCATTAGTGGCATTAATGAACGGTTCCTGAAGGATTCCGTGCCGTTCTGGAACGACATGATGGCTCATCCGAATCGGGATGAATTCTGGCAGCGTCGAGCGATTCTGCCGCATCTGAAGAATACGGCTCCGGCTGTCATGGTTGTCACCGGATGGTTTGACGCAGAAGACCTGTACGGTTCGTTCAAAACATATCAGTCAGTTGAGCGATTGAATCCGCATGTGAACAACGTGCTGGTTGTGGGGCCGTGGGTCCACGGGGGCTGGGCATCGACGGAGGGTGATCGTCTGGGGGCTGTCACGTTTGGCTCGAAGACGGGCCCGCATTATCGGCTCGAGATTGAGTTTCCATTTTTTGAAAAGTACCTGCGTGGTTCTGACGTGCCGGCACCGGCGGAAGCCACTGTGTTTGAGACAGGCAGCAATCAGTGGCGGACATTCAGTCACTGGCCTCCGGCTGAGGCGAAGCCTGTACGGTTGCGTTTGCAGGCTGGCGGGCGAATGCAAATGGAGTCGGCCGACGGTCAACCGCTGTCCGGTGGTACTGCAGACAGGTTGGAAGGTGCGAGTGAGACGGGTTTCGACCAGTACACCAGTGATCCGGCTAAGCCGGTACCCTATTCGCAGGAGATTACGAGTCGGATGACGAACGAGTATATGACCGACGACCAGCGGTTTGCTGCTCGGCGTCCGGATGTGCTGGTGTATCAGACTGATGTACTGGCAGAGGATGTGGTGATTGCCGGTCCACTGATGGCGCAGTTTTTTGCATCGACAAGTGGTACAGATGCAGATTTTGTGGTGAAGCTGATTGACGTATTTCCTGACGGCACGGATGTGGCGAAGCTGCCGAATTATCAGATGATGGTTCGCAGCGAGGTGCTTCGCGGGCGATTCAGAAATTCGTATGAAAAACCAGAGGCATTTGTTCCGGATGAACCGGCTGAGATCAGGCTGGAACTGCTGGACGTCCTGCACCGATTTCAGAAGGGGCACCGAATCATGATTCAGATTCAGAGTACGTGGTTCCCGCTGGTTGATCGCAATCCTCAGAAGTTTGTACCAAACATTTACTTTGCGAAGCCGGAAGATTTTCAACCTGCAGTGCATCGGGTGTATCGCAGCGAGCGGTATCCGGCCACGATTTCGTTCGGAGTCGTGCCGAACACGTCGGGCATGTGAGTACCAGGTTTGTCAGCATTCGCTGCGCAGGGCGGGATGCTCGTTCGCAATGCATCGGATTCATGGATGTGGCAGCGAGTATTTTGCTTCATATATGCTGCGGACACTGCATTTGGTGGTGCAGGGATCTTGTGACGCAGGGCGCTGATTTGGAGAGGACCGGAAGGTGCAGATCTGATGACTGAGTCATTAAAAATCTGTGTGGTGCTGGCGATGGCAATTGTTCGGGTTGCTCCTGTGCAAGCCGAAGAGCCGGCGAGGCGTCCCAATATTCTGTTTATCTTCGCTGATGATCAGTCGTGGAAGACGATCGGCTGTTACAACAGCGGTCCTGACTGGGTCAGGACCCCGCATATTGATGCTTTGGCGTCGGCTGGCGTTCGCTTTGAACGGTCGTATCTGGGGGCGTGGTGCATGCCGTCACGCGCATCTCTGCTGACCGGCCGACTGCAGCATGCTGTCCGCAGTATGACCATGCTGGGGAATTATCCGGGCAGCAAATATGATCCTGAGGAATGCCGTTTCTTCCCTGCTCAGCTGCGTCAGTCCGGTTATCACACCGCCCAGATCGGCAAGTGGCACACGGGAAGTGACACGGGGTTTGGTCGAGACTGGGATCAGCAGGTTGTCTGGAATCGGCCGGGGCGGCCGGAGAACGCCGGCAATTACTATCACGATCAGGTTCTGGAATTCAACGGGGTGGCGCGGCAGGTCGATGGGTACTCGACCGACAACTACACAGATTGGGCGGTGCAGTATATTGGGGATCGTGGAAAGCAGGCGGATCAGCCATGGTTTTTGTGGCTCTGCTATGGGGCAATTCATGGTCCGACGACTCCGGCAGCGCGACATCAGGGGACATTGTCCGGTCGCACGACAGCACCGCCGACTGACATTGTGGGGCCGTGGCCGGATAAACCGGCGTGGCTGCAGGACACTGCGGCATGGACTCGCGACGACGGAGGTGGTCTGGTGATGGCCAGTAAAAAGGGCGGGGATGTTGTGTTCGACGCGAATCGTCCGGGGAAGTCATTTGACGCCTGGATCCAGCAGGTGCATGAGTGTAATGCTGCGGTTGACGAAGGTGTGGGGCGAGTGCTGCAGGCGCTGCGTGATTCGGGTCAGCTTGAAAATACACTCGTGATTTACTCAGCCGATCAGGGTTTTGCACTGGGCGAGCACGGACTGACGCAGAAGGTCGCGCCGTACGACGCTGCTGTTTCATCGCCGCTGATCATTTCGTTGCCGGGTCGCATTGGGCAGAATCGAGTATGTCGGCATCCGGTGAATGCACCGGACCTGACAAATTATCTATGTCAGCTGGCGGGTGTGCAGCTTCCCTGGGAAACGCATGGACGGGATATTCGGCCGCTGCTGGAGTCTCCGAAGGCGTCGGAATGGAACTTGCCCATGATCATGACTCACACGTCCCGCAGCTACGGCGACGAGACAGCTCAGATTCCGACGGACGATCGACTGACCTCAAGCAGCAGTGTGCCGTGGTATGTCCTGCTGCGAGACGGCTCGAAAAAGTACGTGCGGTACTTTGTGAAGGGCGAGCTGGAAGAGTTGTACGACCTTGCAGCGGACCCGGACGAACTTGTGAATCTGGCCGTGCGGCCTGAGCATTCGGCGGAGTTGGCACGATTGCGTCGGCTGGCGATCGCAGAATTGCGTCGAACAGATGCGCAGTTTGTGGACGGGTTGCCGGCAACCGCCGACGTACTGCGCGCTGTGTCCGCGCCGTAACGGGGACACAGCATTTCGTCCGGGACGCGGACCGTCCGTTACGGAGGGGACCGTCCGTTACGGGGACACAGCACTTGGCAACACCGGGAGTGGTGGGTGTCCGCGCGGTAACGGGGACACAGCACCTGGCAACACCGGGAGTGGTGGGTGGGAGAGTGGTGGGGACACAGCATCTTGTAATCGCTGCGTAGGATACTGGTCACGGGCGCGTTATGACGGGGACACAGCATTTTGTCCGGGACGTGGGTCGTCCGCAGCGGGCGTCCGCAGCGGGCGTCCGCAACGCGGGGGCGCCGCAAAGGGGCACAGGACTTGGGGGCGCCGCAAAGGGGACACAGCCCCTGTTCAGCCGTACGGTGATGGGGCGTCGCAACGGGGAAACAGCCCTTGAGAGTGGTGGGTGAGAGTGGTGGGGCCACAGCATCTTCCAATCGCCGCGTATGCGCCTCTCGGTAACGGGGACACAGCCCCTGTTCAGCCACACGGTGACGGGAGGCACAGGCGACGGGGACACAGCACTGACTGCGGCGGTGTTGGGGTAGTCTGGTTGCCGCGACACAGTTTTTGAGCAGTGCCGTTGACCGGCGGATGGTGACGGACGATGCAGGAGGTCAGGCGACTGGAGGTCAGGCGACTGGAGGTCAGGCGACTGGGACACAGCATTTTGTCCGGGACGTGGATCGTCCGCAACGGGCGTCCGCAACGGGCGTCCGCAACGGGCGTCCGCAACGCGGACACAGCACCTGTTCGGCCAGACGGTGACGCTATGACGGGGACAGAACATTTTTATCTGTGCAAGTGAACGTATGGTCACATTGTGGTTCATGGTAAAGATTCGATCAGCCGAATGGCGAACCAACGCAGGGGCCGAATGGTTGTGAGTTGTTTGAGTGTGATACGTTATGACATAACTACGTAGTACAACATTTTTCTTGACCGGGGCGTCTGGGCCTGTACACTGTCAAGCCGAACTGCTTTTACTCCTGTGCCTTCTTCCGCGTGAAGTCAGGTGAACCCATGGCACGATTGGCTCGTGTGGAAGTCTTCGCTACAGATGACGTTGCGGTTGTCCACGTGATGAATCGCACGGTGCGCCGGTGTTTTCTGATGGGCTATGATTCGGTCAGCGGCAGAAACTATGACCATCGCAAAGTTTGGATCGACGAACAACTCGTTCATCAGGCCAAACACTTTGGTATTGATTTGCTGTGTCAGGCGATCATGGCGAATCACCTGCACCTTGTGCTGAGATCCCGGCCGGATGTCGTGCAGGAATGGAGCGATGCAGAGGTGGCTCGTCGCTGGCTGATGTTGTGCCCCGAGCGACGAGATGAAAATCGCCGTCCATTGGAGCCCACGGAGTTTGAGATCAACAGAATCGTCAATAACAAGGAAAAACTGGCAGGTTTGCGCAGTCGCCTGAGTGATATTTCGTGGTGGATGCGGCTGCTCTGCCAAAACATCGCTCAGCGGGCAAACAGGGAAGACGGCGAAGTGGGCAAATTCTGGCAGGCTCGGTATCGGGCAGTGCGCCTTCTCGATGAAATTGCGATTTTGTCCTGCGCAGCCTATGTGGATTTGAATCCGATTCGCGCAGCGCTGGCGCAAACGGTGGCGACAAGTGACTTTACATCGGCTCAGAAGAGATCGCTTGGGCTGCACGCGCGAGCGCCGCACGAGAGTCAGTCGGAGTGTGCATTGTCGGACGGCTTCTCTGGCACCGCGTCTGCTGCAGCGAGGAACGAACATATCGCCGCAGTGGATCTGCGTTCCGCAGAGCACTTGGCACCCGTGGAACTGAACGAACGCAGTGGTCAGCCGGGGCCCGACGCAAATCGTGAAGGAGTACGATGCAGCAATAAGGGATTTCTGCCGATGTCGACGGCGCAGTATTTGTCGTTGCTGGATTGGACCGCCCGTCAGCAGCGAGTGGCAAAGGCATGCAGGAAGCCGAAACAAATCAGGCGGCTGTTCAAGCGTCTGGGGATTTCGGCGTCGGTGTGGAACGAACTGGTTCGCAACTTTGGCCGGTTGTTCAGTATCGTGGCGGGCAAACCTGCGGTGGTGGACAGCCACCGTTCGCGATCGGGTGTGCATCGCTACAGAGCCCTTCCGGCGGCTCGCGATCTTCTGGCGAAAACCAGAGTCTGAATCTGTGTTCGCCGGGGTAGCCTTTATTGCTGCCTCCGACGACTGCGTGTCGATTTGATGCCTGATGCATCCCTGACGCGCGTAAAGTAAGCGCGTGTGCCGCGTGCAGGTGCCCGGAAGCAGATGAGTGCTGTTGCTGTCACATCCGGGCTCTGGCAGCACTGCTGAACATTGCGTCTGTCGACTGATGCAATTCCAGTTCAACGCAAGCGAGGTTTTTTTACGTTCGGTTGCATTTGGGGCGATCATTCACGCCATGACCTTTGGCCTGTACTTGTAGCTGCATTTCCTGAAGTTGATGGGATTGGTAAGTAAATTCTCGCAGTCAGCTGCAGGTCACCTCGATATTTCAGGTCTTTGAGCGGTTTCGCGTTTTCGGGCATCGCCGAGAGCGTGATCTGGCGAAGTGCTCAGTCCCAGCACCCCGGCCCATGAGTCATTTCTGACGCATGAAGATGTCGCGGAGGGGCAAGTTGATGTTCCGGCCCGCTGTCAGCCTTTGGACGTCGTTCGCGGCGTGCGCTCAGGTTGAGCGTGGAGTGTGGATCATTAACCACAAAGACGCGGAGGCCACCGAGGGGAGGGTGTCAGTGGTGACGCAGGATCCTTGTCGGTGAGGGAGTCGGTCTGAGCTGTGTGCATTAAGTGGTGTGTCCCCATTGCGCCACCAGACAGATAAAAGTGCTGTGTCCCCATCAAGTCCCCGATCAAGTCTCCGCTGACTCCACTCCGCTGTCGGCCTTTGGACGTCAGGCGTGGCGTGTGCTCAGGGCGAGCGTGGAGTGTGGATATTTAACCACAGAGACGCAGAAGGCACTGATGGGAGGGTGTCAGTGGTGACACAGAATCCGCCACGGTAAGGAGGTCGGTCCGAATTGCATGCGCCGATGGCTGTGTCCCCGTCGCTGAGGGGGTGTTGCGGCGCGTTCGCGAGTGGTCCAGTGGTGTGTCCCCTGCGTTGAGGTACAGATAAAGTGGTGTGTCCCCGCGGTGACGGTGCGCGGGCCCCTGCTTTTTTGCGGGCGGGAGCAGATTGTGGGCGGTGGGGCTGACGGCTCGGCGGTGGAGGGCTTTTCTGTTTCGCTCAGGCCGGGTATGC
>SXXK01000181.1 GCA_005791255.1 Planctomyces sp. | reverse complement strand
TCAGCTGCCTTCCAGCGATTCCAACCAAACGTCCGCTGGTTCCAGACTGCTCGCCGTCTGCCACGAACTCCTCAGTGCACCATCCACCATGCTGCTGGTCGGAGGCCTGATCATCGGAATCGCCGTCCCAATCCTGCATGGACTGCTCGGCGCATGGCTCGGTTCGCTCTCCGGACTCAGCGTCGGCGGCACCACGATGCTGGCCACTATGGCTGCAAGTGCTTCCTACATCGCCGCGCCGCCCGCTGTCCGCATGGCACTCCCGGAAGCCAACCCGACGTACTACCTGACCGCAGCACTGGCCATCACCTTCCCCTTTAACCTGATTGCCGGGATTCCCCTCTACTATCGCTTCGCCCAGTTTTTCTGCAACTGAAAGTCCCGTTCAAAACTTCAGGATCACCCATCGGAAAGCTTCATATGCACCGCGAACGCTCAGTTCACAACGACACCTGCAACTGTCAGCCAACACGTCAAAGCCGACGACTCCTGATCGGACAGGGACTGGTGGCCACCGCCTGTGGTGTTACCGGCGGGCTCCGACATCAGACCTCTCTCTCCGCAGCGTTCAACCCGACTCCGTCCCACGCGAGCGGCGCACCCGCCGACATCGCACCGGCAGATGCCCTCAAAAAACTCTACGAAGGCAATCAGAGATTCGCCTCAGGAAAACCACTTGCCGAAAACCGCGACATGGACCGCGTCCGTGCACTGGCCGCCGGACAAAAAACCTTCGCCGCCTTCCTCGGCTGCGCCGACTCACGAGTCCCCATCGAGATCGTCTTCGACCAGGGATTCGGGGATGTCTTCGTCACACGCATCGCCGGCAATGTGGCCTGCACTGAGAATATCGGCAGCCTCGAATTCGGAACACGCGTACTCGGCGCTCGAGTCCTGTACGTGCTGGGACACACCGAATGCGGCGCCGTCCACGCAACCATGAAGGGTGATGAGGTCCCCGGGCAAATCAGCGGACTGTTCCAGTACATCCGGCCGGCCGTTCGACAGGCCCCGGATCTGGCCGCAGCAGTAAACCAAAATGTGCGAAACCAGGCACTCCTCCTCGCCGAATCCTCGCCCGTCATCGGCAGACTGCTGCGTCAGGGAGAACTGATCATCGCCGGGGGCGTCTATGACCTGAAAACAGGTGTCGTCACCCCCGTCGAGATCGCTGTCTGATGCTCAGGCCCCGAATTCACCAGCAACCCGGCCTGCGGGCTGCGAACGCAGCCCGCTTTTTCCTCCAGATCCGTTGACAGAGACTCTGGATTTGCACAGCATCCCGGGCAGTCCCACCGCCCGGAAGTGCAATCAGGAGCCTCTGCAGTGAAGAAACGGCGTTCATCACCCGCGACAGACATCCGACAATCCACCTCCGGCAATTCCAGCCGTCGCCGCATGCCCGCTGCCGCCACTCCCCCAAACACCAGCAGCCCCCCACCTGTTGCTGCCCTTCCAACCCAGCCGCCAACAGAGCAGCCCCGCTGGACCTTTCTCACCAACCATGCCCACGTTCTCGTGCTGCTCTGGCAAAATCCCGCCATGATCGTCCGCGAAGTCGCTCGACAGGTCGGTATCACCGAACGTGCCGTACAACACATCCTCGCCGAACTTGAAAATGCTGGCATCCTCCAGCGCACACGCGTCGGTCGACAAAATCGCTATCACATCGAAACCTCGGTTCCACTCCGACACCCCATCGAATCACACCGCACCATCGGAGAACTGCTGCAGCTGTGTGCCCGAACGCAACACACGTGAACCACCCGCCAACCTCACGCCGGGCGCTGCCTCATAACATTGGTGCCTGAATTCACGCCCCCACAAACTCCTCCCGAGTCAGCCGACCATCCTGATTCGTATCAAATCCCCTGAAACGCTGCTCCGCATCCGGCTGCTTCAAACCCGCCCGATACTCCTCCAGTGTCAATTCACCATCCCCATCCCTGTCCCACCGCTTCATCGCCGCAGCTCGCGCACCCGCAGTCGCTTTCTTCCCCGATTGGCCCCCAGCACTCTTTCCCGACGCCGCTCCCGACGACCCCAGACCCTCGGACATCAGTTTCTCCCGAGCCCGGCTCGCCGGTAACCCGCCCGCCCAGGCCAGCAGCCGCTTCTTCATGAACTCAGCCAGCACCGGCTGCTCCAGCACCACATCCCGCTGTTCCGCCGGATCCGCCGCAATATTGAACAACTGCAGTCGCTCCCCCCTGTGATCCCCAAACAACTTCCAGTCGCCATAACGCATCGCCAGCGGCGGCGGCAAATAGCCATCATCCGCCCCCTGTACACCAAACAACCATTCCCAGTACAGCGGCCCGCGACGCTCACGCTCCCCACCCAGCCAGATATCGCTCACATTCTCACCGTCACCCATGAAATCCACCGGCACATCCACACCCGCCAACGCACACACCGTCGGCAGAAAATCAACCGCACCTGTCACACTCACGCTGTCCACACGCCCAGCCGGAACATGCCCCGGCCATCGCACCAGCCCAAATGTACGAACCCCGCCCTCATACATGCTGCGTTTCCGACCACGCAGCACACCTGGACTGCCCACCCCCGCATTCGCCGCATTCCCCACACGATAATCCTCCGGACCGTTGTCACTCGAATAAAAAATCACCGTGTTCTCTGCCAGCCCCAGCTCTTCCAGTGCATCCAGCAGTCGCCCCACCTGAGTATCCAGATCGGTCAGCGACGCACAAAACACACGCATCTGATCAGGCAGTGACTTCGCACGCCCCAGATACTTCTGCATCCAGTCCCCAAATGCCGGATCGTCAGCACGCGGCTGCAGCCCCATATATTCAGACAGCTGCTCGGCAGTCGGATCCAGCTTCGCATGCGGCAGCAGAGTCCACGCATTGACAAAAAATGGTCGCTCCCGATTCGCCCGAATAAACTCAATCGTTTCATCCATGATCTGCGCCGTCGATCTCGCTCGAAAATAAGGCTCCGTTCCCTCATTGCCCAGACTGGGACCATTCCCATTCACCACCTTCGAAGCATCAAAACCATAATCACTCGGCGGCGGAGCTCCCTCGCCATGCCCCAGATGCCACTTTCCAAAATGCGCCGTCGCATAGCCCGCCCGCTGTAAAAGCCTCGGCAGCATCGGCGCTTCCGCATTCAGCCAGTTCGGCATCGCCCGCGCTGCATTCTGCTCAGCCGTCGACAAATGCCCATGAATCGCATGCCGCGCTGGATACTGACCCGTCATAAACGCCGTGCGACTGGGCGAACACACCGTCGCCGCCACATAAAACTGCTGCAGCCACGTTCCCTCACGCTTCAATCGGTCCAGCGCAGGAGTCCGCACATACGGATGACCCGCAAACCCCGCATCGCCCCAGCCCTGATCGTCCGTCAGAATGAAAATGAAATTCGGGCGTACACCCTCAGCGGAAAACAGCTGAGCCGATCCACAGCAATCGGCCCCCAGCACACACAACGCTGACAGCAACCATCGCGACACAGACAATACAGACAGCATCAGCCTCTCCTGTCACAACAACTCAGCAATACACAGGACGATCCACGGCCCGCCTGAGTGTACTCTGTTGGCGCTCGCAGATATAATACACCGAACCTGCACTTCGCATTTTGTCCTGATGTCCCAGGCCATCCTGCCTTCCCCGAAAGCCACCATCATGCTGCGTTCCACCTTCGTCCGCCTCATGCTGTCCTCATTCGCTGCCGGACCCGTCGCTCTGCAGGCCGCCAGCCGCAGCCACGCACCGAAAAAACTGGTCCTCATTGCCGGAAAACCCAGCCACCCGCCACTGATGCACGAGTTCCGTGCCGGCACAATCCTCCTCGAAAAACGACTCCAGCACATCACAAATCTCAAAGTCGAACGACACGAAATGGGCTGGGTCAGCGACGAAGCCACCTTCGATGATGCTGCCGCAGTGGTCATCTTCTCCGATGGTGGTGCCGGACACCCGGCCATCCAGGAAAATCGCCTGCAACTGTTCGAAAAACTTATCGCCCGCGGTGTCGGATTCGGCTGCATGCACTTCGGCGTTGAAGTGCCTGAAGACCGCGGTGGCGCAGAATTCAAACGCTGGATTGGCGGACACTACGAACATCAGTGGTCCTGCAACCCCATCTGGGATGCCCGCTTCGAATCCTTCCCCGAACACCCCATCAGCCGCGGCGTCATGCCCTTCGAAATTCGTGACGAATGGTACTTCAACATGCGATTTCAGGATGGCTTCGATACCGCCGAACCCACACAAATCGACGGCGTCAAGTTCACTCCGGTGCTTGCCGCCATTCCCTCCGAAGCCACCCGCAATGGCCCCTACGTCTACCCTAAAGGACCCTATCCCCACATCCAGCAGGCCGTCGGTCGCAAAGAATCACTGCTGTGGGCCGTTGAACGTCCCGATGGGGGAAAAGGCTTCGGTTTCACCGGTGGCCACTTCCATATCAACTGGCAGAACGATCAGTTCCGACGCACCATCCTGAATGCCCTCTGCTGGATCGCCGGTGTCACCGTGCCCGACCACGGCATCGACTCAGACCCCGTCTCAGACAGCGAAATCATGGAAAATCTTGACCCCAAAGGCAAACGTTAAGCCCCCGCGGGTATTGAACTACGCCACCATTTTCGCAGGATCAGCCCCATGCACGCCACACCCTCTGCGCTCGCTTCGCGCACCATCACTCTGCTGCTCCTGCTGCTTGCTCTCCACAGCATCGGGTCCGAAATCGCCACCGCCCAGCCACCACGCCGAGCTGCCCCCGCACCCATTGAGCCCCACGCCGCAGACATTCAAATGTTCCCGGAACCACCCTCAAACATCACTCAGCATCTGACGCAGATCCCCCACGGAAAACTCGAGATCATCGAATACCAGTCAAAAACCGTCGGCACCACACGCCGCATGAATGTCTACACACCCCCCGGATACTCATCCGAAAAAAAATACCCCGTCCTCTACCTGCTCCACGGCATCGGCGGTGACGAAACGGAATGGCAGCGCTATGCCGACCCCGCAAACCTGCTCGACAACCTCTTCGCCGCAGAACAGGCCACACCCATGATCGTGGTTATGCCGAACGGGCGAGCACAAAAGAATGACCGCGCAGAAGGCAACGTCTTCGCCGCCGCACCAGCATTCGCCACCTTCGAACAGGACCTGCTCAATGACGTCATTCCAGCCATCGAATCCAACTACTCCGTTCACACGGATCGCGATCACCGCGGCATCGCCGGTCTGTCCATGGGAGGAGGTCAGTCACTGAACTTCGCCTTCGCCAACCCCGACAAATTCGCCTGGCTCGCAGCATTCTCGGCCGCCCCCAATACTCGCAGCCCCGATCAGCTCATCCCCGCCGGTAAACTTACCGACAATCCGTTCCACCTGATCTGGCTCTCCTGCGGCAGCCGCGATGATCTGCTCGGCATCAGCCAAAGAACGCAGCGCTGCCTGCGACAGCAGCAGCTCCCGCACATCTGGAACCTCGACGGCCACGCCCACGATCCCACACACTGGAAACACAACCTCTGGCACTTCGCCAGACTGGTCTTTAACAAACAGGCCACCACCGCCAGCCTCGGCTTCCACGCCTCACCCACACTGGCACCGGAAATCACCTGCGAACAAAAATTCCCCCAACATCTGCAGGGTATCTGCTGCGATGGACACTCAATGTTCTGGTCCTTCACCACCAGACTCGTCAAAACAGATCTGCAGGGGAAAATACTGAAGACCGTGCCCGTCGCCGATCATCATGGCGACCTCTGCCATCACAACGGCAAAGTCTTCGTCGCCGTCAACCTCGGGAAATTCAATGACCCGGCCGGCAATGCCGACTCGTGGGTCTTTGCCTATGACGCCGCCAGCCTCAGAGAACTGGCCCGCCACCCGGTTCCGGAAGTTGTCCATGGTGCCGGCGGCATCGCAGTGCGCAACGGAAACTTCTTCGTCGTCGGAGGTCTGCCGGATGCCGTCGCCGAAAACTACGTTTACGAATGCTGCTGATCACAGACACAGATTTTCGCATGCTGGGACGGCACAACTGGGACTGCTCACTCGGCATCGAAACACTTCCCGGAGGACGACTGCTGTTCGCCACTGGAAGTTGCAGTGACAGCACTGGCTGCAATGGAAAAATCCGCACCGCCATTCCCGATGCACAAGCCGGACTGAAACTGCTGACACCCTGATTGCCCAAAGGACATCAGACAGACTCGGCATCCTTCCGGCAATCCGGATTGAATTCCGTTGGCTCACCCCGCCCCCGCGCGTCCTCTGTGACTCTGTCGTGAAAAAACGGCAACTCCCCGCTCACCTGCCGCCCGCTGCCGGATAATCAGCACCCGTCAGACTCCGCTTCACCGAACGCTTCCACTCCGACAAAGCCGACACCATCTTCGCCACCCGCTCCGGCTCAGCAGACGCCAGATTCGTCGTCTCACGAGGATCAGCCTGGAGATCAAACAGCATCACCGGCTCCACCGTTCCCACATCCGCCTGCTTCTTCTTTCCGTTTCCAGCCCGCGGATCCGTATGCAGCTTCCACGGCCAGTCCAGCAGCGCGGCATGCGATCCCTCGGTATTGATCATCGAGACGAATGGAATCGCTTTGCCCCGGGACTCCATCCGACCTTCCAGCAGCGGCAGCAGACTGACACCATCCAGCGGCTCAATCTGATCCTTTGCCACGGCACCGGTCACCGCCAGAATCGTGGGATACAAATCCAAAGTCGAGCAGGGCAGGTCACTCGCCGCCGGCCTGCGAATTCGAGACGGCCACTCAATCAAACCCGGCACCCGCAAACCACCCTCCCACAATGTCCCTTTGGAACCTCGCAGATTCCCCGTCGAAAGCGGACCCGCCGCTCCCCCGTTGTCACTGCAGTAACACAGCACCGTGTTCTCCGCCACCTTCAACTCACGCAGCGCCTCACGCAGCCGCCCCACGTTGCGGTCAATCCCCGTAATCTCTCCATAGTAATTCTGCAACGCCTCGGACAGCCCCGCATACTGCTCACGATCCGCCGGTAATGCCTCGTGCGGCACATGCGGATTACCAAACCAGATCACCGCCAGAAACGGCTGGCCGGCTTCCGACTGACGACGAATGAACTTCAATGCCTCACCCATCACAACATCAGAACCATCACCCTCAAATTTTTCAGGTGCTCCATTCCGACCCAGCACCGGATCCAGATCAAAAAAATTGTCCGCCGAGACCCACTCGTCAAATCCGAGCCTCCCCGGAGACAGCGGATCTGCCGCCAAAACTGCTCGACCAGGCAGCACTTTCGTGTTGCGATCACCATTCTTCCCGTTCAGATGCCACTTGCCGAAATGCCCCGTCGCATACCCGGCTCCCTGCAGCACCTTCGCCACTGTCAGTTCTTCAGCACGAATCGGACGCCCCGGCGAAAATGTCCCCATCCGATGCGGATGACGCCCCGTCATGATGCTGGCACGCGTCGGCGAACAGTTAAAATGCGCTGTATAGAAATGATTCAGCCGCAGACCGGCAGCAGCCATCGCATCCAGATTCGGAGTCTTCAGGTGCGGATGCCCGTTGTAACCCGTATCACCCCAGCCCTGATCGTCAGCCATCACCAAAATCACATTCGGACGTTCCGCCGCCTCCACAGACTCAGCCGGCAACAGCACCCAGTTCAGGACCGCACACAACAACGCCACCACACAGGACAATCTCATGGCCCACATCACACAACCCCTCCCGCCCAACGACCCACGCAACGTTACCCCGACAGCCGCAGATCCGCAGCCGCACTGCCGCCCAACACATGGTCAATATTCAGCAGATCATTACCTGCCAGCCACTGTTCTGCAAACTCAGCACTGTGCCCATGCGAAAGAATCCGCTGCCGCAACCGCCGCTGCAACTCCTCCCTCGGTACATCCAGAAACACCCGATAATCAAACAACTCATGCAGCCGACACCACGGCTGCTCACGCAACAGCAGGTAATTCCCCTCAATCAGCACAATCCTTGCATCGGCATGAACGATCGCCGCACCCGCCCGCGAAAGCTCATGCCGCCGATCAAACACCGGAATCGCGATCTGCTCCTCACGCTGACGGATGCGCCTCAACAGGACCTCGAACCCCGCACAGTCAAACGTAAACGCCGCCCCCTTCCGCGCACGATGCCCCCGCTGATTCAGCACCACGTCGTCAAAATGAAAGCCGTCCATCGGCACAACAATCGCCCGCTCACCACGCGCTGACAGCACCTCGACCAAAGCCGCGGAAATAGTCGACTTGCCGGCCCCCGGAGCACCGGCAATCGCCACCATCAACCGCTCCCGATCACCCGCAGCCAGCAACAATCGCTCAGCCAGCCCCGCAGCCAGTGTCGCCACCCGCTCCAGCACAACTCCGCCAACACCGTTTTCCGACTCGTCATCGCACATCACTTGCGCCCCACCACAATCGATTCGACACTACCCGCATGCGGGAAACTCAGCTCAAAACCTCCCGCAGTCCGCCGATACTCAACCTTCACTCCCCCTATCGGCTGCAGCGCCGCCTCACCATGACGCTGGACACGCAATGCCTGCTGCAACAGCTGCCGCCGCAACTGCACCTGCTCCAGACGATCAATCACCCGAATAGCACTCGGCAGCAGCATCTGCGAAAAACACAGCATCGCATCAGCCTTCGTCCGCAACGAACGCGCTGACTCCAGTCGCTCCGTAAGTTGCTGCAGCGGCTGCATACGGTCGGCTGCCGACAGCCCCGCCAGACGCACAAGCTCCTGCTGGTCACGACGCATTTGTCCAAGCGCCCCCTGCACATCGGCCACCGTCAGCGATTGCAGCATCAATGCACGCTCAGACTTCACTTCTGCACTCTCGCCCTCAACACCCAGGACCACGTCAAACTCCTTCGCAAATGCTGCCAGCAACCCACCGCCCGTTGCCGCAGCTCCCAGCCGAGCAGCCTCGGCAGTCACCCACCGCTCCACCCAGCCGGAAAAATTCGTACCCTCCGCCTCCAGTACCTCAATTCCCGACCAGCCGGCCGGCAGCCGCCGCAACTCACTCATCACGTCCTCCACCTGAGCCTGCGACAGTCCCGGCAAATGCAGCACCAGCACTTCACCCGCCCGCTCCTCAATCGCTGCGTCCACAAGCGCTGCCACGATCCATGGCGAGACTGCACAGTCGCGTCCCAGCTTGAAGACTGCCAGCAAATCCGCCAATGCCCCCGCAACCTCGCCCGTCTCAAATCGCAGCCGTGATCGCAGCAACGCCACTCGGCTCAAATCACGAGCCTTCTGCAGATGCGTCATCAACAACGCCGGACCAGCCTCCCCGTCCAGCTGCCAGTCGCACGGAACTACAGTCCGCGCCCGCTGCAGCTCACGCAGCGATACATCATAACGCCCCACCACTCGCTTCAGCAGCTCCGAAACAGGCTGCCGAATGTCCCCCGCCGCTGACTCCACCGCTTCCCGCTCCGCATCCTCCAAAACAGGCATCGCCGCAAATGCCAGCCAGTAAATCCCCGCCGCATTCGGCACAGATACCGCCCGCCCACCACCGGAAACTGCCTCGTCCGCCACTGCCGGGACAACGACAATCGCAGAATTCAGACAGATCACACACAACAGCCACACACCGCTCATGATCCGCTTCATCGCAACGACTCCTGCACAAAAGTTGGTCTGCTCAGAGGCTCCAGGACCCCTGAATCAGCAAAACGATCCAACAACAGATCCAGTGACTGCTCCGAATCCACTGCCGCCATCGTCAGAGTCAGCGCCCCTGGCAAAGGCCTCTCCGCTGCCACCGCCACTGACCCCGCTTTGGGCCCCGCACTGAAACGCAGCCCCCCCGCTGACACCAGCAGCAACAACACTGCCACCACCACCGGAAACACACCCAAACCACGCAAACCCACATGCCGCTTCGTTCCGGAGAACACTGACTTCAGCACCACCGGCTGAAGCTCGGCCACAACACGCTTCAACAGCACATCCACAACAGCCGAATCCCCCGCCGAACGCAGACTGAACAGACCAGCACTGACCCCCTGCAGCTGGCTCAGACGCTCCCGACAGACCGCACACCCCTCCACATGACCACGCAGTTCCTGCTCCTCCCGCTCCGTAACGCAGCCCGCTGCCAGCAGGCTCAGCCCCTCGGAATACTGTTCACAGTTGTCTTTCATCGCAATCATGCCTGCCTCGCCCGTGATTCCACAGTCGTCGAAAAAAGGTTCACACAAAATCTCTGCTGCCGCAGTTTTTCCAGACCATGATGCAACCGCGATTTCACCGTTCCCAAAGGAATCCCCAACGCACCGGAAATCTCCTCCAAACTCAACTCTGCCTGAAATCTCAACTCAATCACCTGGCGATGCTCCTCCGGCAGCAAAGCCACCGCTCGCCGCAGTTGCTCCGCTTCCTCCTGAATCTCAAGCGACTCAGATCCGGACAAACCACGCTGTGACTGCCCCTGCGGTCCGTCCATTGCCGCCTCCACACCATGTTCCCCCTCCTGCAATAACCGACGCCGGCCTGCCCACTTCAAATAACGATGTCTCAGTATGCCGTATAACCACGTCGAAAACCGACAGCGACCATCAAATCGCTCCAGGCCCCGCCAGGACTCCAGCAGCGTCTCCTGAACCAAATCTTCAGACTGCTGATGATCACGGCACAGTGCCCGGGCCCCACGCAGCAAACGACCGCAATGCCCCCGCACCAACACCTGAAATGCCACCGTATCCCCGGCCGCTGCACGGCGGATAAGTTCTGTCTCAGATGTGGTCGCGTCGGTTTCCATACCCCTTATTCCCCGGTCACAGCTCACGGGTTCACGCAAAATTCAGGTTTCAAAAAATTCCGCACGTTCAGACAACCACACTCAATCCATCCACACTCCCACCAATCCACCCCATTTCGTGTTGCTTTTCCGCAACATCTCGACATATTCCTCAGCTGTAAACCTCGGCAACCCAATCCCTTCCGGATTTTCGTTGACTTCCCCAAACCTGCCGATCTCAACACAGCAAACAGCACCCACAGCTATGGAACGTCACCACGTTCTGGCCATAGTCAACCCCCGCAGCGGCCTGCAACTCGGACTGCAGGCTGCCAACACGCTGCAAACTTCCCTGCAACAGGCCGGCTGCCAGCTGACCGTCATCACCACCCGCGGCCCTGGACACGCCACACACATCGCCGCCGCAGCCGAACTGCAGAACTTCCACTGCATCGCTGCCATCGGTGGTGACGGTACCATCCACGAAATCGTCAATGGTCTGATGCAGCGTTCCACACCCGCCCAAATACCCATCGCCATCGTCCCCGCCGGAACCGGCAATGCCCTCGCACTCCAGTACAACCTGCTGTCCGTCAGAGACGCAGCCGACAAAATTCTTCGCGGCCACCCCACACCACTCGACGTCCTCCAGGTAACACAGCAGCACAGCACCACCTGCTGCATCAATATCGCCGGCTGGGGCGCCGCCACCGATATCAACATCACCGCCGAGAAACTTCGCTGCCTCGGACGGTCCCGCTACTCAATCGCTGCACTCCTGCAAATCCTGCACCCCCACATCCGCCCGGCCTCCATCACCCTCGATAACCACAGCCTGACAGGCCCGTTCCTCTTCGCCGTTGCCTGCAATACTCGCTTCGCCGGACACCGCATGCTGCTGGCGCCTGACGCACGCTGCGATGACGGACTCCTCGACGTGCTGCTCCTCCGCCCAACCTCACGCTGGAACCTGCTGAAAGTCTTCCAGGGAATCGCCGACGGCAGTCACCGCAATCTGCCCGGAATCGAATACCTCCAGGGACGATCCATCACCATCCACACCAGTTCACCCGATCCTCTCAATCTCGACGGCGAAATCTCCGGCACCACACCCTTTACCGCCGTGGTCCGCCCAGCCGCCCTGAGACTGCTCGTCTGATTCTTGCGCAACCGCCGCCGGGGCAGGGCACCCACACACGTCCACGCACCATCCCCATCACTTCGGCAAAGGCTCACCCCTCAGCACCGCACTCACCAGCGGCTGGAGACGCCGCGCATACACCCCATAACCCGCCTCCGACAAATGAATCCGATCCCCCGCATACAACTCACCCCGCAACTGTCCGTCAGCACCAGTAAAGTCTGACCACAGATCCAGCACACGCAGCGATTCATCCCCCTCAAGGCCCAGTGGCTCAAGTGCGGAATTCGTCCGCACAATGTCTTCATAGAATCTGTGTCCCGGAGCATGGGCCGGCAAAATCTTCGCCACCACAATCGCCGCTTCAGGAAACCTGCCACGCAGATTCTTCACACACGCCTGCACCCCGAACGCCGCCGCCTCCGCTCCTGTCTCCGGCACAAAAAACATGTTGTTGTTGCCAATCATCAGCACAACCACCTTCGGCTGCAGGCCCGCCACTCCCCCGTGATCCAGTCGCCACAGCACGTTCTGCGTTTTGTCACCGCCAATCCCAATGTTGATCACCTTCAATTCACCAAACACCCCTCGCCACGCAGAGTTCAGGCTGCCGCTGTCCAGCACACTGCCCCACTGCTGAGTAATACTGTCGCCGACCAGCAGCACATCACACCCTCCCGCATTCGCCTGCACATGGCGCACCAGCTTCTCGTGAGTCTCCAGCCACGATGTCCCGCCCCAGTGACCAGCCGACGGCACCACCGGCCACAATTGCGGCAAATGCTTCAAAGACTCACGCCCCGGACGACGCTCATGCTCAGCCCGCCCCACCACATATGCCCGCTCCTCGACCGTCAGCGGCCAGCCCTCAACCTGAGGATCCATGCGGCCCTCGTTATAAGGACCATACGCATACTCAGGAGGAACCCCCAAAAACAGCCCCGCCAGACACATAATATTCGTCACAAGCTGATTCATCTGCCGCCTCTCAAAAACAGTCTATCGCGAACGTCCCAACAGCACCTCACGCTCCGGCAAAGTCGGCTGCAGCCGCAACCTTAAAGATACTTCATCTACATAGACTTCCCCCAAATCCGCCAAAGGTGTGTCTGGCCGCGCTGCCAGTTGCACCACCACAAAATCGGCCTCGTGAGGCAGAAAACAACGAGCATTCAGGTGAACAGGCAACCGTGCCCCCGAACCAGACGATCTGTGCCACGCTGCGGCACTCGCCAATGCCTCACCGTTTCGCCTCGGCCACTCGCGATACATTTCCTCAGGAACACCCCGAAAAACAAACATCTGACAATAAAGAGACACTGGAGGCTCAGCACGAGCAGGCCGCAAGTCCAAAAATTCTGCAGCCAGTTCCAGGCTTGCCTCACCGCTCCGCAACCCTCGCAGTTTTGGCGTACGCAGGTCCACAATCTGAAATACATCACACGATGTTGCAGGCCCCTGCAGAGCCGTCGCATCACTGCCGGGTGTGACAAATCGCAAACTCTTCCCCCTGAACCCGCCATCAGCAGTCTCAACAGCAAAAACCGTTTTCATGACCTCCGCTGTGTCACCCGACCATGCGCTCACAGTTTGCGGAAATCCAGAGGGGAGCGAACCGGAGAGCGATTCAAATCCCCCGTCTGCAAGCCCCCTGACTGCCTCTACCGTCACCACCAGCCTGCGTTCACTCATTGACCACGCAAGCGAAGTTCCCAGTAACCCAATTAAAAGCCCCAACAACACACCAGACAGTGTCAAAGAACGCCTGTATGCCAGCCAGACTTGCCGGTCAGCAACTGTCCTTGAGCCACCAACCTCAACCGCGACCTTCGCCACCTCAGCAATTTCCGATTCACAACCATCCCCCAGAGCAGACACTAAATTCGCATACCGCAGATATTCACGCCGAAATTCCGCATCATCCTCAAGCAGCACCTGCAATTTCTGCAAATCCGCATCGCTGCCGCGCCCATCCATTATTCGCGATGCCAACTCCAGCCTCTGATCCCCATTCACCCCGTCAGATGAACTCATCTATCTGCCCTCCGAATTACCCGGTGCCGTACACAGTCCAGCAGCCGCATTCGAATCCGATGGATTGCCTTGTAGACCGACATCGCAGTCCGCCCACTGCGTTTCGAGTACTCGTCCAGCCGCGCCCCATCGCCATACGTGGCCGTTATCAGGAGTCGCTGGGAAGACTCCAGCTTTTGCAGACACTCAGACAACGCCTCACGCTCCGTCGCCAGGAGATCTGCATCCTGCTCGGCCTCCGATGCCAATAACTGCAGTAAACCCTCATCAAATACATGCCGGTCCCGCGCTTTCATCCGCCGAAACTGCAACGCCTCCAGTCGCGCCACACCGAAGGCCCAACGACGAAATTCAGATGAAGCACCCAGGTCTTCAAACTTTCGCCACAAAACAATTGCCACATTCTGCATCACTTCCGTCGCATCAGATGGAACAGGCAACAATGTCCTCAAAAAACTGCGCAACGCACCCTCGTGCTGCAGATACAGCCCCTGAAAACGCTCATGGCGATCGGTCTCTCTTGCGCCCATACCCCTACACTGCCGATCCGCCCCCCAGTTGCCGCGAAAATTCAGAAGAATTCCAGCCGATTTCCCGGCGGCCCGTCGGATAGACTCACTCACTCACTCACAACCCATGACTGCAATCGCCCCCACGCAGGCCAATCTCCGTCCTTCCGCTTCGGCTGCCCGTGAGCCTCAGCCAGCACAAGCACACCGCCACCCGCCCCGAAACGCGCCTGAGTAATGCGATTGCGAGTATCAATCGAAGCCTGCAGCTCCCCATCCACTCCCGAAAATATCGCCGCATTCCACGTCCCCTGAGCCTGACGGCCAGCCATCACAAATACCCCGCCGTCACCACGCCAGCACACCGACTCCATCAGACCCGAACCATGCTGACCATCACGAATCTGCCCCAGCAACTTTCCCGCACGCCAGTCCCACCGCTGCCACGTCATCCGACCATTGCCCGCCATCGGATCTGCCATCGGCCCCATCCCGCAACCAAGCAACGACTGACCATCCGGCGAAAATGCCAGACCGTAAATGCCGCCGCAGTAGTGATGAGTCTTGATGGTGCCGAAAGATGTAAAATCCGGCGATGTCCACTGCGACACCGGCTCACCGCCACCACCCAGCTGCCACACTCGCACTTCACCCATCAGATTCGCCGCCGCCACATAACCACCGTCCGGACTAAACGCACAACTGAACGCCGGCGGAGTATGTCCGAAAGACTGCACCAGCTCACCAGTCTCCGTGTCAAACACCTTCACACTCGACTCCACCTCCCCCGCCGGCTCGTACTTCCAGCCACCTGGCAAGTACTGACCTGTCGACGTCACCACCCGACGACCGTCCGGAGACAATGCCATCTGCCAGCTCCAGAATCGATGCGCCTGCACACGCCGCAGACATCGCCCCGTCGCCACTTCGTGCCACAGCAGCACACCGTCATAGCCCCCGGAAATGGCCACCTCACCACCAGGCAGCAGAACACAACCCGCAGCATACGACTGATGCCGCTCCTCAAACGCGCGCAGCTTCCCGGTCGCCACCTCCACGTCATACACCAGACCGTCCGCACAAGCCACACAGGCCCGCGAACCATCCGGTACAATCGCCAGCCCCAGAGCACCCGTGGGCAGCGAAATCTCATGCGCCAATGTCAGTTTCATGGTTCAGACCAGCAGTTCCTGAATGACAGATGCCTCATTCTCAACCCGATGAAATGTCGGCATCCCCGGCAGGTCATACTCCGCATACGGATCCAGCCCCAGCGCCCGGAATATCGTGGCAAACAGATTCTGCTCGCTGTACGGCCGGTCCGCCACAGACACACCGTCCGCATCCGTGCTGCCCGTCACCACTCCACGCCGCAAACCACAGCCCGTCATCATCAGACTCCAGGCGTCCGGATAATGATCGCGACCGCGAGCCGCATTGATCCAGGGAGTCCTGCCGAATTCCCCCATGGCGATCACCAATGTCGACTCCAGCAGTCCACGCTGCTCCAAATCCGTAATCAGTTGAAACAGCACATTATCCAGCTCCGGCACCAGCATCTGATGAATCTCGTGCTGAAACACATGATTGTCCCAGTTCATCCCGTTCGCCACCATCACAAAAGGAGCACCATGCTCGACCAGCGATCGAGCCAGCAGGGTGTGCTGCGCAAAACTGCCGGGACCATAACGCCGACGATCCTCCGCCGGCAGTCGCTCCAGATCAAACAACTCCGCACTGGCCGTCATCCCCAGCAATCGCTCAAATGCCGCGTTTTGACTGCGAGCAATCCGGCTGTCCCGCGCCCGCTCATAACGGCCCGTCAAAAAACGACGCAGACTCTCACGAGCTTCCCGGTCATGCTGCGGTACCGCCTCCGACAGTTGACGGTCCAGCGGAGTATATTCGCCACCAATCCGCACCGGAGCATGCTCGGCACCCAGCCAGCCAGCCCAGTTCCCCGCCTTAAAACTCTCAAACTCATTTCCCCCCGGCACAGGATCAATAAAAATAAAATTCGGCAGCCGCGAATCCAGCTGCCCCACCGCCTGCGATATCGCACTGCCCAGCGTCGGTCGAGTAAACCCGGCACGGTCCGGATTACCCTGCTGCAACAAAGTAATCGCCTGCAAATGCTCCGTTTGCGCTGTCTTCATACTACGCACGACGTTCAGCCGATCCGCAATCCCCGCACACTGCGGCATCAGCGAAGAAAAATGGACCCCCGGCAGACTGGTCGCGATACTGCCAAACGGCCCCCCACTGGGTCGACCGGGCTTCGGATCCCACGTCTCGAACTGACTGGGAGCCCCGCAGAGCCACAGCAGAATACAGTGCTTCTGCGCCTGCTTCGCAGCAGCAGCCAGCACCGGATTCACAAACAACCCCGAAAAACTGGCGGCACTGACTGCCGCACCACCACACAGCCCCCGCAGAAACAAACGACGATGCAGCGAATGCTCATGCACCCGACATCGCTCAGATTCCGCTCCCGACATACCCTGTCTGCTCATTACGGCACCGTCAAGAATTCTGCACTGGTCATCAGCGCCCACAGAAAATCACGCACTGCAGCCGACACGTCGCCCTCATACTCCACAAAAAACTCCACCGATCGCTCCCGCTCTCCCGCATCCGGCAGTCGCCCACACACTTCCAGAAATGCCACACGCACACGCTCGTCCACCGAGGGCAGGGCAGACAGCCGCGCTACCGTCGGTGAAACCTCCGCACGCAACAGCTCTGCCAACGCCTCCGTTCCACTCAAAAACTGCGCCTGCTGCCACGTCGCGGCATACTCCCGCGGCAGAACCTCAGGCAACGCCGCCGTCACCTTCCGCCGCAACCCGTCGTCCTCCGCCGCCAAACCCGCCACGACACGCCACGATCGCGCCAACTGCTCTCCCGTCAACGGACGCTCAATCGCTGCGGCAAACGCTGACGCCGGCACTTCCCCGCCGGACACCAGCCCCAGACCATACGGCCGACTCAGGACCAGCCCGCGCATCAAACGCCTCACGTCATAGCCGTGCGACTCAAAATCACGACTCAGCCAGTCCAGCAGCTCAGGATGACTGGCCGGATTCCGACCATTCATCTCGTCCACAGGATGCACCAAACCACGCCCCAGCAACACAAACCACATGCGATTCACAAACGATCGCGCCAGCAGCGGATTGCTCGTTACCACCGCCTCCGCAAACGCCTGACGACGCGAGACCCTCGGCACCTGCTTCACACCTCCATCCGCATACAAATCGTCACCGTCCGCCTGCTTCTCACCCTCAGCCGGACGCTCCTCCGCTACCACTCGCTCATCCAGCAGCACCATCAGCGCAGGCTGTGACTCCTTCTTCAGATTCGTGAAATTCACAAACCCGCCAGTTGCAGACTCAGCCACCACCGCGCCACCATCCACATTCTTACTGCGATTAAAAGCCGTCACCAAACCCCAGTAATGAGCCTGACGGATATCACGAGTCAGCGGGTGGTCGTGACACTGAGCACAGTCGACGCGAGTCCCGTAAATCAGCGGAGCCACTGCTTCAGCAATCGCCTGATGATTGTTGCGCCGCTCATACAGAAACCACGATGCCCCAAGATCCTCCGGACGGTCCCCGCGAGCCACCAGCATGGATCTCACCGTGTCATTCCACGGCCTGTTATCACGAAATGCACCCTCCAGAAAACTCCACCAGCCATGCTGACGACGCCGATCCTCACGACCACCACGCCCCGGTCGCCCCAGCAAAAACACATCCCACAACTCACGCATTCGCACCGCATACTCGTCTGACTGCAGCAGACTATCCACCAGCTCGGCCCGCCGCACCTCCGCAGGAGCCTGCAGAAAACGATCCAGCTCGGCAGCCGTCGGTATTCGGCCAGCCAGATCCAGATACACACGCCGACACCAGACACCGTCCGACACCGCTTCCGCTGCAGCCACCCCGCGTTCAGCCCAGCCCTCCGACACACACACATCGACAGCCTCAGTCACCGACGAAAAACTGCGCGCCGGCAGCGCCGCGACAGGCGCGGTCCGAGGTACCTGGGACAGCTGTGAAATCCACTGCTGCACCGATTTCTGCTGAGCCTCAGTCAGTTGCTTCCCCGGCGGCATGTGCGGCTCAGACCCCGCCGCCAGGTACTGAAACAGCCGGCTGTCCTCAGGCTTGCCCGGAACCACAACCGCACCGCCATCCGCCCCCTTCAGCACCGCTGCCGCTGAATCCAGCTCAAGACCACTGTGCTGCTCAAGCGGACCATGACACTTCACACAGTACTGATCAAACAGTGGCTGCACCTGCTGCGACCACAGCGCAGCCGCATCCTGTGCCACTGCAACAGACTGCAGTCCATGAAACACCACACACAGAAAAAAACAGTGCCGTCGCAGCATGCCACACCAGCCAGACACGGAAATGACCCCGACCATCTCCTTAGTCTCGCAGCGCAGACAGGCAAAATCCATCCCGCATGCCCTCACAAAGAGTTTTCTGAATCACAACCACAGCCTCCATCGCCATTTGCTGTTTCTCTGCACAGCGTTACAACTGAGCTTTCTCCGGTCCCCGCTGTCTTTTTGCAACAAAAATCTCCCCCGCTCCCCCAGGGGCTGCCGGCCCTCCGCAATGAAACCTGACAATCCCCTTGAAACGCTCCGCAATCTCGGCCCGCAAAGCTGCCGCTGGCTCCGCGAAGTCGGAATCCATACCATCAGTCAGCTCCGACAAATCGGCCCGGTCGGCGCTTTCCAGCTGGTCCGCCGGAAATCTCCCCGCACCAGCATCAATCTGCTCTGGGCCATCGCCGCTGCTCTGGCCGATATCGACTGGCGCAAACTCCCCGCAGACACCAAACGACAACTTCGCAAAGACGCTGAACTCGAATGACGGAATCTGCCGCCACACCTGGACCACGAACAGGCACCCTCACTGCCGCAAATGGTACCGTCGTCACAATTCCCGCCGACTGGGTGCTCCTGCCCCCAGGTGATGCCGCACTGACACGCCGAGTCAAAGCGGCGGGCGATCACTGGGTCGTCCAGGAACGCAAAGGCCGACGCACGTTTTCACTGGGAGTCTGGGCGGCAGCACACACCATCGAGACCATCCGCCAGCAACTCGAAAGCGAACGCTCCACCCCGGCCTTCGCCAAACGCAAAGTCGCCGACGCCAGCCGTCGTCAAAAAACACAAACGGCCTACGTCGAAGATTTCACCTCCGCCATCCTCGACTTCCTCAACTTCCACCCCAACCACCTGGAACTGGCCCGCAAACTGGCCGACGCTGTCGCCAGACACGCCACACCCGTCGGCAGCGGCACCGTCGCTCGCACCAAAATGATCCCGATCGAACGTCGCGCGGAAGCCGCTGTCATCGCCTGGCTGCGGCACCAGACCACCGCCTATGACTCCATGCACATCCCCCGCATCAAAGGCAAACGCCGCGAAATCCGCCGCATGCTGGCCCAAAAATCCAAACAACTGCTCACCTGCTACCGCAGCGGCACGACACCCGCACCTGACTGCCCACTGCAAACTGCACTCCGCACCACTGACAACTGACGCTTCCCCCCAGGGCCCCGGCAGCGGCCAGCAGACAACAGTACCTCCCTCCGACACCCCATCGCACAGGAGCAACCCGGGGCGGCACCCGATAAACATGGACCATGCAGAAAAAACAAGAGACACAAAAGATGTGTCGCTGTACTGCGAATGTTTTTGTTCGCGTTGAGGCGCAACTGGCACCCCTCGCCCCTGGCAGGGGAGCGGGACCTGGGGGTACGGGGTAACATCCCCCCCTTATCCGCCGACGTTTTCGCCGCAGATGAACCCAACCTTCCGGTGATCACTTCACTCTGATTCGTGCTCGTGCTCCATGAAATAGCACTCGTGCAGCGCAGCAAAGTCCGGCGATTGGTGCCTGCTCAGAGGGTGTCTTGCCCCCACACCCCCGCCCCCTCTCCCCCGTTGGGGGCGAGGGGAGCATTCTCTGCGTTTTGTCGCATTGCAAAT
>SXXK01000180.1 GCA_005791255.1 Planctomyces sp. | reverse complement strand
CTGATCACCATCACGGCTGCCGGTCGTGACATCGGTGGCAGTGCCCTGCAGACCGTCCGCTTCTACGTCAGCATCGACGGCGCAGCAGCACAGCTGATCGGATCAGTCAGCCCGACGGCCACGACCGGCGGCAATTACACCGCATCGCTGCAATGGCAGGGGCTGGTTGACGGTGTGACGCACACCTATGCGTTTTACACAGTCGGTGTTGATGCTAAACAAAATACAGAAGACGCGCCCGCAACTCCCGATGTTACACTAACCAGGCGTTTTGATCCGCCGCCCTCGCTGACGGCTACAGGTATTGACGTGCAGCTGGGAGCATTGCAGCGATCCTACATTCGGTATCTGGACCTGCAGTTCAGTGTGTCGACCGGAGTTGCAGCACTGCTCACTTCCGGGTCTGTGCGCTTGGAGAAATTCAGTATTGATGCGGCCACTGTCGCCGACATTGCTGTCGGTACCGGGACCGCGGTCAGTCTGGGTACCAGTGCATTAAGTGGCTCCCGTGTGAGATTCGATTTTGGTGTCAACGGGCTCGGGGGCAATCGCACGACGACGGCGGGGGATGGTTTTTATCGCATCAGTGTGGATACCAATCAGGATGGGGTATGGAACGACGCCCATTTCGAATTTTTCCGACTCTTCGGTGATGCCGACGGAAATGGTGTTGTTAATGCGGCTGACACAGCGCTGGTGACCTCGCAGTTGAACCAGCGCGGCAGCAACCTCAATGGCGACCTTGACGGGGATCAGCTGGTCAGCACATCGGACCGGCTGTACGCCGCCAGGAATGTGGGCAGAAAACTGCGTGACTGGCTGCTGGGGTGGCTCGATGACTGAACAAATACGGCCTGAACTGGAAGACAGTGGGCGCACTGCGCTTTTTTAAATTTCTGGCGACATTCGATACCCGATTTAATGTAAAGCCACGGGACAGCAATCTAACCTGCCTTGACGACGAATCGATCGTTCGACAGCACAACTGTCCCGGGGGGGGGATAAAATGCGTTGTTTCTTGGCGGCACTGTTGCTGCCGTACAGCCTGCTCGTTTGCTCAATCGCGCAGGCAGACCTGATTATCGAGGTGCAGGACGCTTCAATCCAGGCAGGTGGCGAAGGATTTGTCGATGTTTTGATCACGTCCAATGCGGATGTGCTGGTCAGTGGCTTTGACCTGAGCTTTGAGATTACACCGACGTCCGGTAATCATGGCACGCTTGCGTTCAAGGGAGCGCCGGATACTTCGTATGTCAACGATCCGAGTTATCTGCTGGGTAATACGGGCTTTCTGACGCTGACGCCTCTCGGACTCAGCATCACCGGCTCTGATTTTGATACGGCGAATCATTCCTTGCTGAACGGTATTTCGCGGCTGATGGCGCGGCTGAATCTGGTTCATGACTTGCCGCCTGGCGGTTCCGCTGCTCTGGCCGCCGGCGACACGTTCACGATTTCTGCGTTGATGGCCTTTACCAAGGTTTACGACGACAATGTCAACAGTATCACACCGCTGACTGCATTGCCGGGCACAATCACGGTTGGTTCCGCGGTTCCCGAGCCTGCGACCTGGACAACCGGTCTGCTGTTCGTCCTTGGCGGCATATGGCACTGGCATAATTCTCGTCGCCGCCCCGGCGTTGCGTAACAGCCAGCACAGATTGTGTAGCCAAAGGTTTGCCTGCGACCGTAAATCAAGGAATATTCACGATGACTGCCGAACAGAAACGACCGCCGGCGGATGACGTCACAGGTTCGAATACAGCGGGTCTGAAAACGGGGCCGGCTGCCAGTGACGCCACGATTGTCGGCCCGTCTGTCGAATCATCCAGCAGCGATGTTACTCGGGTGCCTGTTCCTGCGCCCGCATTTGTCGCCACGCTGGTCGGACAGTCGCCAGCTGAGCCTGAGACTGGCGTCAAAGATGGCGGTGCCACTGTGGTCGGGGCAACTCCTGCGGGCACCGCCGCCGACGACGACGACTTCGCCCTTTCGCCGTCCGTCGCACGCGGACACTCTGCGGCCCCCCCCGCCGGGGTGTCATCCGGCCTGAGAATCGGTGATTACGAAGTCCTTGGAGAGCTTGGGCGAGGCGGCATGGGAGTTGTTTACAAAGCTCGCCACGTGACTCTGCATCGTCTGGTCGCAATCAAGATGATTCTTTCGGGGCCACATGCCGGGCGCGAGGCTGCCGAACGATTCATTGCCGAAGCCAAAGCGGTGGCAAAGCTGCAGCACCCTGGCATCGTACAGATCTTTGATATTGGCGAACATTCCGGCCAGCCGTGGTTTTCACTGGAATTTGTCGAGGGCACGGATCTTCAGAAAGAACTGGCCCGGAAGCCTCGCACTGCAAAAGAAGCAGCACAGATCCTGCGAGACCTGTGTATGGCCATGCAGGCGGCTCACAATAAGGGAATTCTGCACCGTGACCTGAAGCCGGCAAACGTTCTTATCAGTACCGCCGGCGTTCTGAAGATCACGGACTTTGGCCTCGCCAAAGAACTGGATGCCGAAGGATCTGCTCGCACCAGCGAGGGGACTCTGATGGGCACCCCCAGTTACATGCCTCCAGAACAGGCACGGGGTGAAATGTCCCGCCTCGATCAGCGTTCGGATGTTTATGCGCTGGGTGCCATTCTGTACCACATTCTGACCGGTCGTCCGCCGTTTCTCACAGACAGCCCGATCAAGACTGTGATGCAGGTCATTAAGAACGAGCCGGTGGCGCCGCGACAAATGCAGCCGGGCATTCCCGAAGAGCTTGAAACCATCTGCCTTAAGTCGCTGCAGAAGGATCCCGCAGCGCGCTATCAGACCTGCAGCGAACTGCAGGATGATCTCGAACGGTTTCTCCGCGGCGAACCAATTCTGGCTCGTCCCATCAGTCGTTTTGAACGTGCTTTCCGCTGGTGTCGTCGGAATCCGGCGATTGCCATTCCCTCACTGTCTGCGATGTTGTTGCTGGTGGCGGTGGCCGTGATCTCCACGCTTGCCTGGTTCACAACCTCCGCTCAGGCTGCCCAGATCGCTCAGGAAAAGGAGAATGTCACGAAGCAGCGTGACGAAGCGGATCGTCTGCGGATTCTGGAAAACGAGGCAAAACTGCAGGCTGAGAAAAACGAACAGCAGGCTCGCAAACAGGCAGAGCTTGCTCTTGAGAATCTTCAGTACATTGTGAAGGACGTGGATGAAGAGCTGTCGCGGCGACCCGGGATGCTGGAGCTGCGTCAGACCATTCTGACGGCGCTTGAGAAACGCTGGAGCGAACTTGATGTCAATCTCGTGGGTGGCGTGCGTGGTCAGGCCATGCCCACGCTGATGGCAATTCAGTATCGGATTGTCGATGCCTGGCAGGCCCTGGAGAAACTTCCGGAGGCTGACGCAGCCTGTGAAAAGCTCTACAAGCTGGGACGTGAGCGGATTGAAATCAAAGGCCGACTCGACGCTACCCGTTACAACCTCGCGGCGATTTGCCAGACCTGGGCGGGAATTCGGACACGTTTGAAAGCAGACCCCGGCCAGACTCAGAAAATCCTTGCGGAGGCGATCGAACTGTTGCGAGATATTCGCAGGAATCCGCTGGTTGATCCGGCCGACCCCACTCCCCCGCCACGCCCGTTCGAAGTCTGCTCACAGCTGCATTCCGCTCTGCTGCAGTCAGCCGCGGCCGAACTGAAGGCCGGAAGAACAGAACCCGCGGCAATGGCCTTCAATGAGGTTCAAAGCACCGCTGATGAGATTCTGGCCGAAGTGGCAAAGGGAGCCGGAGGAACAGCAGGACTGGACGCTCAGAAAATTGGCATGGTCCGTACTTTCTTTCTGACCAACAGGGACCTGGCAACTTCCGGGAAAGCCAACCTGCTGGTACGCACCGGCAAAGTGGATGAAGCCGTGCCGCTCTATCACTCCATGATTGAATCCCGACGCGCAGCGCGGAATGCCAACCGTGAGGACCGCAACCTGGCCGATCAGATGATTCGGCAACTGGCCAATTTCGGTCAGTATCTGCTGCGAACGGAGCGGGGAGCCGAAGCCGCAGTGCCCCTGTCTGAGGCTGTTCTGATCGGTGAGGAACTGGTCGCACAGGACCCGGCATACCTGCCAGCCGTTGCAGATTGGAATAGAGAGCCAGAGGAGG
>SXXK01000179.1 GCA_005791255.1 Planctomyces sp. | reverse complement strand
GACAGTGATGGGAACGGTCAGATTTCTCTCGAAGAATTCCTCTCGGAATAGGTTCTTCACATGCGGATTTCATCGGGAACTCTGCCGCTGATCTGGCAAGTCAGACTGCTCAGTGTCTGCTGCATTCTCCTGACTGATTTCCTCAATCACATCAGTAACGCTGCAGATGTCCCGCGACCAAAAGCCATCGTTTTGATTCTGGCGGATGACCTTGGTTACGGTGACATGCACTGCAACGCACCTGAGACCTGCCGCATCAAGACTCCCAATATGGATCGACTGGCGGCCGGTGGTCTGCGATTTACTGACGGGCATTCCAGTTCCGGCTGTTGTTCGCCGTCTCGCTATACGCTGCTGACAGGGCGGTATCACTGGAGGACTTCGCTGCAGTCGGGAATTGTGGGTGTCTGGGGCAAACCCCTGATTGCAGAAGGTCGGCTGACGATCGCTGAATTGGCGCGGCAACAGGGTTACCGCACGGCCTGTTTCGGCAAGTGGCATTTGGGGCATGACTGGCCGATCGACTCTGAGCTGAAGCCATTGTTTACGGGCTTTGGGGGGCAGGCTGGCGGTGGTGGTCAGGTGACGGAGCAGATTTCGGCGGCTCACCGTCAGGCCTGGCAGGCTGTGTTTTCGCAGCAAATTCCCGGTGGTCCCATCACTCGCGGCTTCGATGAATACTTCGGCACCGACGTCCCCAACTGGCCCCCGTACTGCTTTATTGAGGGCGACCGCACGGTGGGGATTCCGGACCGGCTGCTGCCGCCGGAAAACTTCGTTAAAAATCAGGCCAGTCTGCAGGGTCCGGCACTGGAGAACTGGTCATTGCAGGCAGTACTGCCGGCACTGGCGGAGCGAGCCGAGCGATTCATTCAGCAGCAGTCCGCCGCTCAGCAGCCGTTTTTTATGTACCTGCCGCTGACCTCACCACATACGCCACTGGCGGTCAACGAACAGTGGCGTGGACGCAGCGGGCTGAACAGTGACTACGCCGACCTCGTGATGGAGACGGATGCCGTTGTGGGTCGTGTCCTCGACTCGCTTGAGCAGGCCGGACTGACCGAAGAGACTCTCGTGATCTTCACCAGCGACAACGGCTGTGCCTCGTACATCGGCGTGCCCCCTCTGGAGGCTCAGGGGCACTTTCCCAGCGGGCCGTATCGCGACTACAAAGCGTCGGTTTGGGAAGGTGGCCACCGCGTCCCCTTCGTGATTCGCTGGCCACAGGCCATCACCTCCGGCACAGTCTGCTCACAGCTGGTGCAACAGGCTGATGTGATGGCCACACTGGCCGATATTTTTCAGGTGAGTCTGCCGTCCGCCGCCGGTGAGGACAGCTTCAGTCTGTTGCCACTGCTGCAGGGGGGCTCGACCCCCGTCAGAACGCAGGCGGTGAACACCGCCTGCAACGGACTTCCGTCGTATCGCGAAGGCCCGTGGAAACTGATCCTGCAGGCCGATACTGCAGCCGGCACCGAAGTTCAGTTGTACAACCTCGATCAGGATCCGCGGGAAGCCAGCAACCTCGCGGGCAGCGAATCTGGCCGGGCAGCAGCCATGCGTCAGGCCTTTGAGCAGCTGATTGTCGCCGGTCGCAGTACTCCGGGACCAATTCAAAAAAATGATGTCCGCGTCACTCGGTACCCCAGGTCGCCTGCCCCGGCGGCAAAGGCGAAAAAAAACGCAGGTACGAGTTCCCGGCCGGCTGAACCCGCGAAGGGCCCGCAATGACTCAACCGCCCGTATTGATCAGTCTCCGCCACTTCTGCCTCACCAGTCTGAAAGCTTTTGCCGCACTGCTGTTCGCCGGTGTGCTGACAGCAGCAGCGGCGGATGAACCTCAGAACCTGCAGATTTACGTGCTGCTGGGGCAGTCCAACATGGCAGGTCGAGGCCAGCTTGAAAAAACTCGCGAACCGCTGCATCCAAAGATCCTGATGCTGACCAGGGAAGAACGCTGGGAACCGGCATCAGAACCTCTGCACTTTGACAAGTCGATTGCCGGAGCAGGTCTGGGTGCATCATTTGCCTTGCGGATGGCTGCAGCAGAGCCTCAGGCATTGATTGGACTTGTACCGTGTGCCGTCGGAGGCACTCCGCTGTCACGCTGGCAAAAAGGTGAAGACCTTTACGAGCAGGCGATGAAACGCATTCGAACCGCTCAGAAAGCCGGTGTGGTTCGCGGGGTGCTCTGGCATCAGGGTGAAAATGATGCGCTGGATGTTCAGAAGGCTGAGTCTTATGGACGCAGACTGGCAAAGATGGTTGGTGACCTGCGGCAGGATATCGGCAACAGTGAACTGCCATTTGTCGCCGGAACTTTGGGAGACTTCCTCAGCGATGACGCATCGGGCAACCCTTACCACTGGCGAACTGTGAATGCTCAGCTGCAATTGCTGCCGGGGCTGACTGCCGGCACGGCCATTGTGGATGCCGGTGGTTTGCAACCGAAGAGCGATGGTGTGCACTTCGATACCCCGTCCCTCAGAACGCTGGGTGAGCGATATGCGGCAGCGATGCTGAAGCTGCAGCAGGCAAAAGTCGAAAACAGCCGGTAACAGCCTCGTCAGAAGGTCGGCCGGTGGACCTGAAGGCAGGCAGGAAATCAGACATCCGGCAGCGGGAAAAAATCGTGTCGCAATTGTTTACAGAGTTTCGTCTGAAGGACGTGGTGCTGCGAAATCGCATCGCCGTAGCCCCCATGTGTCAGTATTCGTCGGACGATGGTTTCCTGAACGACTGGCACTTCGTGCATCTGGGCTCGCGGGCCGTGGGTGGTGCCGGACTGGTGATTGTGGAGGCCACTGCGGTTTCTCCGGAGGGGCGCATCAGCCCGCAGGACGCTGGCCTCTACCACGATCAGCACGTTCCGATGCTGCAGCGAATTACCGGGTTTCTGAAACATCAGGGCGCAGTTCCGGGAATCCAGCTGGCCCATGCCGGTCGCAAAGGCAGCGCGGCACGACCGTGGGATGGTGATGGACATCTGACGGAAGAGCAGGGGGGCTGGCAGACCATCGCACCGTCAGCCACTGCATTCGGCGCTCATCTGCCAAAACACCCCCGTGAAATGACGACAGCCGACATTCAGCGGATTCAGCAGTGCTTTGTCGATGGTGCTCGACGAGCACTGGCGGCCGGGTTTGAATGGCTGGAACTGCATTTCGCCCACGGTTATCTGGCTCACGAATTCTATTCGCCGCTGGCCAACCAGCGTACGGATCACTACGGCGGAAACTTCGACAACCGCATCCGCTTCCTGCTGGAAACTCTGGCCGCAGTTCGCGCTGTCTGGCCGGAACGACTTCCGCTGACAGCACGTCTGTCTGTCACCGACTGGACGCAGGGAGGTGTCACAGTGGAAGAATCCATTGAACTGGCCAGACGCCTGCAGGCAGGGGGGCTGGATCTGCTTGACGTAAGCCATGGCTTCGTTATTCCGGATCTGTCCGGCATTCCCTGGGGGCCCGGATTCATGCTGCCGATCACCGCCCGTATTCGGCAGGAAGCTGGTATTCCGACAGCGGCCGGCTGGATGATCACCGAGCCGGCGATGGCGGAATCCGCCATTTGTAACCAGCAGGCGGACCTTGTGATGCTGGCCCGCGAGCTGCTGCGGGATCCCTACTGGCCGTACCATGCAGCCCGCGCACTGAACCAACCCGACCCGGGAAGTGTACTGCCCGTGCAGTATGCTCGAGCTGTCGGCTGAAGGCCCAAAAATCGGGAAGCCCTGGGGAGCACGCTCCCCCAGGGCTCCTGATGATCGGTCACATGCTACTCCCTACTCCCAGCGGCGCGCTGCGCGGGACTTCAGCAGTGTGGCATCCGGATCGCCGATAAACTCCTCCGTCTGCGGATCGAACTGCAGTTTCCGCTTCAGAATCCACGCCGCAGCAGCCGCGTGGCAGGCAATGTGCGAACGCCGCATCACCAGCGGATTGGCTGCCGTTGTGCCACGTGAGCGAATGCAGTCGAAGAAATTGCGAGCATGGACTGAGACATCCAGTCCGCGAACGCGTTTCGCAGCATCCGGGATTTCCTGCTGCAGCGATTCCGGCATCACCACGATTTCACCCTCATCACCCGTCTCAACCCAGCCTTCGTCCCCTATAAATCGCACGGGGCAGGTGCCCAGACGAGTAATATAGTGGGGACTGCGATCACCAAACGGAGTGGGCAGGAAATCGATGATCAGTTTGACGCCGTTCGCATAGCGACAAATGATATTGTTCTCTGTCGGCTCATACTCTGTCGGCAGCGTGTCATCCGCCTGATTGGCCCACTGGCACAGATCCACAGTGTGCGCGCCCCAGTCCAGCAGCCTGGCGCCCGAATCAAAGTCCCAGTAGCCGCGCCATTTGCCATCACAATACGCCTGGTTGAACGGACGCCACGCCGCCGGTCCCAGCCACAGGTTCCAGTCCACCTGATCACGTGCTGGCAGCGGCTGTGCTGGCAGCCACGAGTTGTCCAGGGTCGGAATGTAGACCGAGGCGTGCATCGTGTGCAGCTTGCCAAGTCGTCCCGAGTGCACCAGTTCGACGGCCTTCTGAAAGTTGGCCACACTGCGCCGCTGCGTCCCCGCCTGAAACACACGCTTCTCTGCCAGCATCACATCCGCCAGCCGCTGGCAGTCGGCAATAGTGATCCCGCAGGGCTTTTCACTGTACACGTCCTTCCCCGCCTTTGCTGCCAGGATCGATGCCGCCGCATGCCAGCGATCGCCTGTGGCCACAATCACCGAATCAATATCCTTCCGATCCAGCAGCTCACGAAAGTCCCGGTACAGACGGCAGTCCGCATTCCCATAGGCCGTATCCACCAGCTTTTTACCAGCATCCCGACGTGTCTGCTGGACATCGGAAATCGCCACGCACCGCACGTCCGCAAACTTCAGCATGGCGGTCAGGTCATAGGTGCAGCGAGGTCCGATGCCGATCACACCCAGCGTCAGACGTTCTGATGGGGCGGTGAACCCGCCACGTCCCAATGCACTCGCGGGGACCACCAGCGGAGCAGCCACAGTGGCTGCCGACTGCAGAAAAGCACGACGCGAAGTTCCCCAACGGCTGGATCCGGAAACGGCTGCGGCTGACATCGAAAAACTCCTGTGAAGTAGCTCCCGCTCAACAAACACTCGCCCCACGCTCTCTGCAGAATATCGACCTGCCTGCAAAAAAACAGCCGAATCAGTGTTCCGGCCTTGCCTGGGTTTTTCGCCGCGTCACCATTCTGCTAGTCTCTGACCTGCGCATATTTCAATGCTCTCCACTCTGAGACACAGACAGCACTCTGTCACCACTTCGCATGACCACCCCGGACGCCAATCTCACGGACTCCGCTGCCATCACTGCGGCTCGACAGTCGCCGCGCTGGCAGCTGGAATTATCACAGGCCATCCGCAGCGGCAGTGAACTGCTCCGTCGACTGCACCTGACCACCAGTCATTTCCCGGAACTGCTCCCCGACACAGCAGTCTCTGACTTTCCCGTGCTGGTGCCCCACAGTTTTCTGAACCGCATGCAGCCCGGAAATCCTCAGGATCCCCTGCTGCTGCAGGTTCTGCCGCAGTCCCCTGAAATCACTGCAGCGCCCGGCTTCACCGCTGATGCTGTCGGAGATCTGCACGCCCGTCGCAGCCCCGGACTGCTGCACAAATATCATGGTCGCGTACTGCTGCTGGCAGCCGGGGCCTGCGCAATTCACTGCCGCTACTGCTTTCGCCGCCAGTACCCCTATGCAGAGGAACCACGCCGGCTGGAGGACTGGGAACCGGCGATGGCAGAAATCGAAGCCGACAATGAGATTCGCGAAGTCATCCTCAGCGGTGGTGACCCACTGGTTCTCAACGACAGCCGCCTCGCTCAGCTGTGCCAAAGAATTGCTCGCATCCCCCATATTGAACGAATTCGCTTCCACACACGACTGCCCATTGTGCTGCCGTCACGCGTTACCCCGGAGCTGCTGTCACTGCTCAGCGACCTGCCCAAACAGGTCCTGATGGTGGTGCACGCCAATCACGCCGCTGAGATTCGTGACGACTGCCTTGCGGCACTGCGGCGACTGGTGCGGTCCGGCCTTCCAGTCCTGAATCAGGCCGTACTGCTGCGGAATATCAACGACACAGCAATGGCTCAGGAACAGCTCAGTCTCAGCCTCGTCAATGCCGGCGTGCTGCCGTATTACCTGCATCAATTGGATCGGGTCGATGGCACGCAGCACTTCGAAGTTTCGGAAACTGTCGGACAACAGATCCTGAAAACACTGCAGGCGCGTTTGCCAGGTTACGCCGTTCCTCGGTATGTTCGCGAAATCCCCGGTGCCACCGGCAAGACACCGCTGCTCCGCGAATTGCCCTGACGCCCCCTGCCTGACTCAGGAGATCCCCTCATGCCGTTTGCCGCTCGCCTTCAGCACTCAGCCCTGCAACTGCTCGCTCTGCTGACCGCTCTGACCGCACTCGCCGCACCGCTGCAGGCGGATCCGCCGGCACCACGCCCAAACATTATCGTCATCCTCAGCGATGACATGGGTTTCTCAGACCTGGGCTGCTACGGTGGTGAAATTCGCACACCGGCGCTGGATTCACTGGCTGCCGCAGGACTGCGGTTCACTCAGTTTTACAATACGGCTCGCTGCTGCCCCACTCGAGCCAGCCTGCTGACCGGATTGTACCCGCATCAGGCCGGTGTCGGTCATATGATGGATGACCGCGGACTGCCGGGATACACCGGAAATCTGCACACGTCTGCACGTACCATCGCTGAACTGCTCAAACCGGTCGGCTACCGAAATTACGCCGTCGGAAAATGGCACGTCACACGTCACGCCGATGCCGCAGGCCCCAAACACAACTGGCCGCTGCAACGCGGCTTCGACGGCTTCTACGGGACCATTCACGGAGCCGGCAGTTTCTATGACCCATCCTCACTGGTACGCGACAATCAGATGATTTCGCCGTATGCCGACCCGGAATACCAGCCACAGACATACTACTACACGGACGCCATTACCGACCATGCCATCGGATTCGTCCGACAGCACACTCAGCAGCATGCTCAGCAGCCCTTCTTCCTGTATGTGGCCTACACTGCAGCACACTGGCCGATGCATGCGCTGCCTGAGGACATCGCTCGCTACCGCGGGCGCTATGATCAGGGATATCAGCCTGTGCGCGAGGCCCGTTTTCGACGTGCCGCCGAACTTGGACTGATCGATCCGTCCCAGCCCATGGCTCCAGGATTCGGTGACTGGAACGCCATGCCGCACAAGGCGTGGGAAGCAGCCTGCATGGAAGTCTACGCCGCCATGGTCGATCGTATGGATCAGGGCATCGGACGGCTGATGCATACGCTGCAACAGACCGGTCAGGATCAGCAGACACTGGTGTTCTACCTGCAGGACAACGGAGGCTGTGCGGAAACTGTGGGACGCTCTGGAAACCGCCAGCACCCGGATATTGCTCGCCCCGCCCAGCCCACGCTGCCGGTCATGAAACCCGAAGATTTTGCGGCAGCCGGCAGCACCCCCGCTCAGACACGCGACGGCTTCCCGGTGCGCATGGGCAAACAGGTGGTGCCAGGACCCGCCGACACGTACGTCGCTTACGGCCGCGCCTGGGCCACCGTCTCCAACACGCCCTTTCGCGAATACAAACACTGGGTCCACGAAGGCGGAATCAGCACACCGCTGATTGCTCACTGGCCCGCCGGTATCGCCGCTCGCGGAGAACTGCGGCACTCCCCCGGACACCTGATCGATATTGCCGCAACCTGCTGTGATGTGGCGGGAGCCACCGTGCCGGACGGCGGACAGCCTCTTGAAGGAGTCACTCTGCTTCCTGCCTTCGCCGGCCAGCCGCTGCAGCGGGAAGCCATTTACTGGGAACATGAAGGCAACCGGGCGGTCCGAGCAGGACGCTGGAAACTGGTCGCAAAACACGATCAGCCCTGGGAACTGTATGACATCGACACCGATCGCGTCGAAGCAAACAACCTCGCTGACAAACAACCCGACAGGGTCCGTGAACTCAGCCTGCTTTATGACCGCTGGGCCGCCCGAGCCTCAGTTGCGCCCTGGCCATTGCCGGAACCCCGCTGATTCCCCTCACCACGTTTCTCACAGGAATCCTGACATGCTGGCAACTGCTCTGCGAATCGCGTTTCTGATCCTGTGCCTGCTGAACAGCAATACGCACGCTTCCGCCGCTGATCGCCCGAATATCATCTTCATCCTCGCTGATGACCTCGGCTGGACCGATCTCGGCTGCCAGGGATCTCGATACTATCAAACGCCGGCCATTGATCGACTGGCGTCACAGGGACTGCGATTCACTCACGGTTACACCTGCGGACCAAACTGCCAGCCCACTCGAGCAGCCCTGATGTCCGGCCAGTATGGTCCGCGAACAGGAGTTTACACAGTCGGCGGAACAGACCGCTTCGACTGGCAGTCTCGCCCGCTGAAACCGGTCGGCAACGTCACCGAGCTGCCGCTGTCCGTGCGAACCGTTGCCAACGTTCTGCAGGATGCCGGATACGATACGGCTATGTTCGGTAAATGGCACCTCGGTCAAAAAGATACACATCACCCTTCCAGACGAGGATTCGCTGAAGCCCTGGTCACCATGGGAGCACACTACGATTTCAAAACCAATCCACCAGCCGAATATCCGGAGGGTCAGTACCTCGCCGACTTCCTTACAGACCGCGCTGTGGATTTCATCAGCCGGAAACGTGATCGTCCGTTTTTCCTGTACCTGCCGCACTTCGGCGTGCATTCACCGCATGTCGCCAAACCCGAACTGGTGCAGAAATTCAAAGATCTGCCGGCCCATGAAGGTCACGCCAACCCGGTCTACGCGGCCATGATCGCCAGCGTCGATGAAAGCGTCGGTCGCATTCTTGCCACCCTCGATCAGCAGGGACTTGCGGAAAACACAGTGGTCATCTTCAGCAGTGACAACGGCGGTGTCGGCGGGTACGTCCGAGAAGGCGTCAAAGCCAGCGGTGATGTGACCGATAATGCCCCACTGCGTTCCGGCAAGGGTTCACTTTACGAAGGCGGTGTGCGAGTCCCGTGGATTGTACGCTGGCCGGGACACATTCCGCAGGGCGTGACCGAGTCCCCGATAATCAGTGTGGACCTGCTGCCCACTGTGGCCGAACTGGCCCAGGCAAAGTTGCCGGCCAGCCAGCCGCTGGACGGAATCAGCCAGGTGGAATGCCTCACCAGCGGAGGTGCCAAAACTCCCCGGCGGGACCTGTTCTGGCACTTTCCAGGTTATCTGGGAGCCGGTGCGGGACAGTGGCGAACCCTGCCGGCCGGAGCCATCAGGTCTGGAAACTGGAAACTGCTGGAGTTCTTTGAAGATCAGCGGCTGGAGCTCTATGACCTCGCTGCCGATCCGTCTCAGCAAAAGAACCTCGCCTCTGCCGAACCGCACCGCACACAGCAGCTGCATGCAAGACTGATCGAATGGCGTCAGGCAATCTCCGCACGCATGCCTGAACTGAACAACAGCGATGTGACGTCACCATCGCAGCCCGCCGACAAAGCCGCAAAGAAGGCAGAGAAGAACAGAGCTAAAGAAAAGACCAAAGGCAAAGCGACAGCAGCGGATGAATAGGTAATCACGGGGGCTGATGCTGGCGATTTTGAACCTGAACGAGGCTGTCCCCCGCTGACATTCGCATGCAGTCCAGCAGCGGCTACTTCTGACATCGCGGACAGAAGAAGGTCGACCGCTGGGCCTGCACAATCCGCCGGATTTCCGCCTGCCCGCACGTCGGACAAACTTCACCCTCCCGATCATAAACTCGATGATGATTCTGGTAACCGCCGTCCTGATTCAGCGCATTTCGATAGGTGCCGTCGTTGAGCGTCGAGCCCTCATAACGGATGGCCGTCAGCAGCACCTGTTTCACGGCGTCATCCAGCAAGGCCAGCTGGCTGCCTCGCACGCGGTCAGCCCGCCGCCGCGGCGAAATCCCGGACAGATGCAGTATCTCACTGGCATACAGATTCCCGATGCCGGCCACCAGAGATTGTTCCAGCAAAGCCACCTTGATCGGTCGAGCCGTCCTGGCCAGTCGCTGTTTCCATTCGGCAGCCGTGATCTCCAGTGCATCCGGCCCCAGACGATTTCGCAACTGCTGCATCTGCGTCGCATCCAGCAGCGATACAGTCCCAAGGCCACGACGATCCCAGAACCTGATACTCGCTGCCAGCCCGGGCGCAGGATGCAGATGCAGGATCACTCGCAGATGCAGATCTGTCGGTGGTTCCGAAACCAGCAGCAGGCCGGTCATGCGAGGTTCAATTACGATCACGTGGCCGGAATCCAGTGTCAGCAAAGCCCGCTTTCCCAGCCGCCCGGCGGTTTGAATTTCGACTTCACGCAGTTGCTGAAATGCGTCGCGATCGGGAAACACGGGAATCGGCTGTCGCGGACAGGGGCAAAATTCGACGCGCGACAGCCGGCGATTCTCGCAGTGCCGCCGAACGCCTCGCACCATCGTCTCTACTTCCGGCAACTCAGGCATTTTCGATTCTTTCTTTGCCGTTCACCCCGACTGCCCGCGGGGACGAACACCGCCCGCCCACCGATCCCCCCCATTGCGAAGCCCGCATTTCACACGTAAATCTTGCCCGACAATCGGCTTATGTCAAATCAAACGAATCCGTAAGGGACTTCCGCGGAAAACAACACCCCGGCAATCTGGATTCACAAGGAAATCCGGGTAGGATAAGGACTACGGAAAAGCAGCCGGACTCGACCGGAAAACTCGGAATGACCCCCAGGACCCGCATTCTGGACAAAACCAGCACTCTGGGTAATTGGCGGAATTTCCTTGACGTTAAGGCGAATCCCGACGAAGCTAGAGGCATGGAATTCCAACTTTTGCTGCGCTGCGGGTCTGTTCACAGCCAGGTAACGGCTGCAAACACACCGTCGGCGGTTACAGTCACCGGGAACTTCGCGAGGTTTTGTCGATGCCACTTTCTTTCAAGCCCGTGTCTGGTCTGCGCCTCCGCTGGTCCCGTCTTTTCCAGCGTGCTGTGATCGCTGCAGCGATTTCCGTGGCCGGTACTGCCGCTCTGCAGGCTGGTGACAACCAGCCGAATTCATTGCCTCCTGTGCTGCAGTCCTCAAAGCTGCGACTGGAAGCCCGACTGGCTGCAGAGCAGGGTGACTTCCTGCAGGCTGCCGTGGCTCTTGAGCAGGCAGCCCTCGTGGTTGGTGACCGCGAAACCGCCCAAAAGGCCGGCGCCGGACGCCAGCAGCTGGAAGCTCAGGGCGGTGCCATGGCCGACTTTCAGTCGCTCATGACACTGATCATGGAACAGACCGCTCCGCCGGCTCAGTGGATTATGCGTGGTGACGAAACCGGCACCATGACTCCCTACATGCAGGGCGTGTTCGTCGGTGCTCCTGCTCTGGCTGGTGCCATGGCGATGACTTTCGACAACTCGCGGCTCAGCACAGCCGCCGAACTGGCCCGCACTGCCAACAGCAACTCTGACGTCCTTGAAACCTCCGCACTGCGACTGGTTTCACTGCCGCGACTGGAAGCTGAAATTGCCCGCCTGCAGAAATCCGGTCAGCCGATCCCCGCCGATGCGGCTGCTCTGGCCGGCCTGACTGAAGTACAGTTCCTGTTTGTCTTTCCGGATTCCGGTGATGTGGTGATTGGTGGCCCTGCCGGAGCCTGGGCTCAGGACGAAAAGGGACGCACTGTCAGCACTGCCAGCGGTCGCCCAACACTGCAGCTGGATGACCTCGTCACCCTCAGCCGCACCTTCGCCGACAACGGTCGCGGCTTCTTCATGTGCACAATCGACCCGAAACCTCAGCAGGTTCAGGCCGTGCAGCAGTACGCTTCCCGCCTGCAGTTGTCAGCCCGAAACGCCCGCCAGGAAACTCAGAAGCTCGAAGAACTGCTGGGGCTGCAGAACGTGACCGTGGCCGGCGTTCCTGCCGACTCCCGAGTCGCCTCGGTCATCGTGGACGCCGACTACCAGATGAAGCTGATCGGCATCGGACGACGCGACGGTGCTGCCGGAATGAAAAGCTACTTCGAACTGGCCGGTCGTGACGAACGTCGTGGCGCAGCCATGGACGCACTGCGATGGTGGATGACAGTGGGTTACGATGCGATCCGGGTAGCCCCCGATCGTCGTGCCTTCGAATTCACAGGTCGCTCGGTTCGGTGCCAGTCCGAGAATCAGCTGGTGAAGGTGGATGGCAGCCGCGAAGCCACCGGTAAGGCCGATAGTGCCAACGCCGAATTCGCACGTCTGTTCACCGAACACCTGCCACAGCTGGCAGAAAAGGATGTTGTGTTCGCTGATCTGCAGAACATCTTCGATCTCGCCCTCGCTTCCGCCATGATTAACACCATGGATCTGGATCGTCAGGCCGGCTGGCAGCCCGCAGTGTTCACCACAGCCGGCGGATTCGAAACTCAGCCTGTCGAAGTGCCCCGCGAATTGATGACTGCAGCAGCATCACGCGTCTACCGTGACGGCAGCATCGTGGTTCAGGTGGCCGGCGGTATCAAAGTGGATCTGCGTGAAGTGATCAGCAACCCAGAAAGCTTCACCACCGCTCCGGAAGTTTCCTCACAGGCACGCAACGCCAGCCCGGTTGGTCAGACCGGTCGCTGGTGGTGGGACGCCGCTGTACGTTAATCGCAGGCTGAGATCCAGCCAGCAGACAGTTTGAATCTTCACAGGCCGGAACCGTTAAAGGTTTCGGCCTGTCGCATTTGCCGCCTTGAAATTCAGAAAAACAGCACACGAATGTATTGCCCACTTTCACCACCAGGACCATCAGCGGAAATGCTCCAGTATCTTCTCCCGACTCGGATTCCGAATCACACCACGCTCAGTGATCAGGGCATGAATCAGTTCTGCCGGCGTCACATCAAACGCCGGATTGTAGACATCCACACCCAGTGGCACCGTCCGTCGCCCAAAGCCCATGGTAATCTCCTCCGCACTCCGCTGTTCAATCGGAATGCCGGCCCCTGTCTCAAGGGCTGGATCAAAGGTACTTGACGGAGCTGCCACGCAGACGGGAATGCCGTGGTGCTTCGCCAGCACCGCCACACCATACGTGCCAATCTTATTGGCAGCATCACCGTTGGCCGCAATCCGATCAGCCCCGACAATCACCATATCCACTCGCCCCTCACGCATAACCTGCGCCGCCATGTTGTCGCAGATCACTGTCACCGGGAT
>SXXK01000178.1 GCA_005791255.1 Planctomyces sp. | reverse complement strand
CGCGCATCAGCAGCCAGTCATTTTGTCCCGCGGATGCCGCTGCATAATTCGAAGGCGCAAACAGCTCAACCGTCTGAGAATCCTGCCACAACTCCAGAGCCCGTCTGCTGACACCCTCGCGGACCTGCTCGTAAAGGCTCCGCACGTCTCGATCCGAAGCCGACCGTACCTCAGCCAGAACATGCTGAAAGATTGTTCCGGAAGCAGCATAGCCAAAATTATCAGGAAAGGCATTGGCTGCTTTCGACCCAGCTTTTGACGGTGCTGCGGACGGCGGCTGCTCCCAGCAACGCTCACCCGCACTGCATCCGACAATCACACGTACTCGCCCCGCTTTCGCGTCGCACTGCTGCACAACTTCCCGAATGGCCTCCCACAGATCCCGTTGCAATCCGGACTGCAGCTCAACATCGGAGTCTGCCAGCGGCAGATCAACCACTTCCAGCAGCAGTACAGCCTGAGTGGCAAGGTCCGGGTTCTGCAATTCCCTCAACAATTCACCAATTGGCTTCCATCCGCTGACACCCAACCACAGCTCGGGGCCAACTGACGAAGCACTCCCCGGAGCCTTGCTGCGGACTGCCGTTCGCAGGTACACAAGGTACGATTGCGGCACAGTGGAAGACGAAAACGTAGCGGACACCTGACTCCATGTATCGCGGAGCGGCACAGCATACTGCTCAGGCAGACCATCGTGCTGCCACGAGAAAAAATCAAACAGGCGATCCGCAGCGCGCGACTCAGGCTGGCCCGCGGATACAGTACCGACGGCCTGGACCGGAAAATTCGGCACTTCTACCATTGCAAACTGAACAGTTGGCTGCGTGGCACCAATTGAAACCAGCAACGCAATCAGCAGGCCAGTGAACAGCAGCAGCAGCAAGCCCGCGATGACACGCAGAAACCGTTTGCCGGACCTCGCGCCGTGCGACGCAGACGGTCGCCACGAACGTGGCAGTCCTGAAGATCGAGACATGCCGGAGATCCCCGCAAACGAGATTAACAGCGGAGCGCCACACACCGGGCCGTTAATGACCGTCCTGAGCAGTCGCTACCCGTCAGCTGAAGGACACGCCAACACCATCAGAATACAGAGCCATGACACCACAGCCTTCAATTTCACTTGCGCGCTGTCCCCCATCCAGACGCCCAAGCTACCCGGCAGACAGCCGATTGTCAAAGCCTACAGAGAGATTTCTGCGAACGAAGCGGAACCGCCAGACCGTCTGGAAACAAACGGGAGGGAGACAGATAAGCCTCCATCTCCCGACTCGAAGTTTTTCCTGTTCGAACAGTGTTCAGCATGGCACGAATCCTCATTTTGCCGAAACCAGCACCTCCCGCTCGAAATCGATCGTCGGAATATCGTCTTCCTTCAGCTCAGGTATTGTGAATGAGTACGCAAGAATGCGTCCGGCCTGCAACCCACCGATATCAATCCGGCGAAAGTATTTTTTGCCATCGAGCACAAACTCGACTCGGGCTTCATAGTGATAGGATTTGGCGACATCGGAAATCGGCACTCGAACTGCCCTTTTTGTTCCGAGCGCAGACACCTTGCGATTGCCCAGCCAAAGCACTGCCGATTCAGGTAAAGTAAACCGTAACTCCGCCTGAGACGCCTCCAGCAGACGCTTTGATTGTGCGGCCAGTGTGAGCGAATCAACATCTGTGCCCGGATCCATCGTGCAGTCCCCGGCATAGGCGCTGGTGCCGCAAACCTCGCAGTCAATCGCTTGACAGTGCTGTCGGCAGTTTGTCGAAACGCAGGGTTTTGTCCGCTCGCAGGGCGCAGCAGGAGCGGCGCAGTCGCCGGCGGCAGCAACCATGGGAACAACTGACAGCGACAGTACGAGGGAGAGCAAAATTCTGGACATCACAGGGCTCCGTGAAAAGGTCCGCAGTATCCGCAGCAGACAAAGCGGCGGACGGGGGGGAGGGGGGAGGATTCGGACGCATCCGGGTACCCTACAGGCGAAGCAGGCTGTGTGCGGTCGGAAAGTTTCGCCCCGACGACACTTTCCTTTCGGAATCAGCACTTCGGGCGTCAGACGCGTCAAAGTCCCGCATCCGCCCGCAGATCGCAAACTCGACAAAAACCGCCGTTTTCGCCCCACCGGCACGCCATCGGCTCGCACTGCCCTGGGTCGGCACTGCCTTGAAAGTGGCTTAGAGTTGCCAAATCGATGAGATTTGGCAGCGAAGAAACCGTGTCTGTTTTTTAAACTTCTGACAACGATCAGCACCATGGCTTTGCACCAGGCAGGTTTTTCGTATGCTGCATCAGGCGTCATTCAACGCTTACCAACTGCTCCCCGGAATTTCCCTGCAGCTATGGGTGCTTCATGCCAGTTGTTCCAATGAGGATGACAATTCCCAGTCAGGACGATCTGGTGGTGCGACGCCTGACGACCGTCGAGCGACTCGGCCAGCCCTTCGAGTTCCGGGTCGAACTCCAGAGCAAGGCTGTCAGCCTGAATCTGCAGGATTTTCCCGGGCGGTCCGCTACGGTCCATCTGGAATTGCCCCGCGGGGGCACTCGTCACTTCAATGGGATTGTGACCAGCTTCGGGCAAACATCTGTGGACGGGAACACCTACTGCTACCAGGCAGTTCTCAGGCCCTGGTTCTGGCTATTGACCCGCACTGCCGACTGTCGAATTTTTCAGAAGCTTTCCGTACCGGACATTTTCAAAAAAGTCTGTTCAGATCTTGGATTCACCGATTACAAGCTGAAACTTGCGGAATCGTATTCCCCGAGGGAATACTGTGTTCAGTACAGAGAGACGGCATTCGCATTCCTCAGCCGCCTTCTTGAGGCGGAAGGGATCTATTATTACTTTGCACATGAGGAAAATAAACAGATCCTGATCCTTTCGGATGGAGTCGGGTCGCATCAGCCATTTCCTGGTTACGAATCGATTCCCTTTGTTCCGGTCCAGAAAATTGAAGAGCGCGTCGAGACGTGGAGTGTTGCTCTGGAATTGCAGCCCGGGAAGTATGCGTTGAACGACTTTGATTTCCAGAAACCCAATGCGGATCTGAATTCAAAGCTGAAT
>SXXK01000177.1 GCA_005791255.1 Planctomyces sp. | reverse complement strand
CGCTCCAGTCCACCCAGACATGAATCATCTGCAGGTCACCACTGACAACGGCCAGCACAACCGCAGCTGCAGCCCCCGTCAGCACAATCTGATCAGGAATCACGTAATCGATCAGATCTGAGACCACTGCCGCCACCAGCAAAAACAAAAACAGCAGGTGAAATGGCAAACGTACCTGCCAGACAGGCAGCGCCGGGCGGACTTCAGTAACCGTCTGACACCCCAATTCCAGCCCCCACGCAAACGCCAGAAATAAAACGCCCGTGCAGATCGCTGCCAGCCACGAAAGCCTCGACAACCGCTTGCCACACACACTGCAACTGGCCCCGAAGAACTTCAGCATGGCCGGCCAATCTGAGCGACTTCCGCAGCCCTGACACCACCGAATGCCTGCGGGCCGAGCCTCCTCTGCGAGACTGGCAGCCCAGAACACTCCGACCCAGCCGGCAATCAAGCCTGACAAAAAAATGGTCATCAGCCACATAAACTGAAAATCCCAACCGATCGCAAAACCGCCCGTTTTTTAGGCACAAAGCTCGAACACCTGCAATTTTCGCGTGCACAACTTCAGGAAATTTATGATTTCCTGAAGCGAAAAAGTATCGTTTCGCTCACAAATTCAGCAACTGCCATTTCCCGAACCTTGGTCGGCATGAGTTTTGCTGCACAGGTTGCGCCGGTTGTAGGTGGCTTCCATGCTGAAACTGTCCTTCCAGCCTGCCTGGATCCGAAAATCAAGGCCATGCTGTGATACAGTTGCGACACTGAAAACAGACTACGATCGTGTATGCCGGAACTGAGGATCGCCCTCAGGTATTGATATGTGCGGGACTGTAACCAATCGACAGGGGTTAGGGCAGAGACATGAAGAAACTTGAGGCTGTCATCCGTCACTACAAGCTGGAAGACGTCAAGACGAAGCTGACCAGCATCGGCGTCCAGGGCATGACCGTGTCTGAAGTGCGTGGATTTGGTCGCCAGCGCGGACACAAGGAAACCTACCGTGGTGCAGAATACACCGTCGACTTCATGCCCAAGGTGAAGATGGAAGTTGTAGTCAATGACAATGAAGTAGACGCCGCGATTGCGGCCATTTGCGAAGCTGCTCGCACCGGACAGATCGGTGATGGAAAAATCTTCATCTCCAGCCTCGAAGGTGTTGTGCGTATTCGTACCGGAGAAACCGGCACGGACGCAATTTGATTGATGCGATTATCAGATTGTGCCAGCAGATCGTGTTCCCCGGTTTCCGCAGCGATGCCATCCCGGGGGATCATGCTCTCAACCGCTTTCCCGGCTTCGCGTCCTGCTGTATGCTGCCCCTTTCAATATGGGCTACATCCTGTTTGGAACCGGCCGGCATGAAGCGCTCGCACCTGCTGCACCAATTGATCGCTCTTCTTATCGCCTTCCTCCTGCAGCCTGCCTGTGATTCGATGGCTCAGGACGCTGGGCAGCAGATCCGCTCGGCCGTCAGTCGCGCGGCACAGTCTGTAGTACGCATACGCGTGATCGGCGGCGAACAGACAGTGGATGGAAACACTGTAAGTTCGCTGACCACCTCCGGCATTGTACTTACTCAGGCCGGCCAAATCCTCTCCAGCAGCTTTGCTTTTCAGGGTCGGGCGGCTGCAGTCACTGTCGAAACCTCATCCGGCGAGCGTCGTGCTGCCAGGCTCGTCGCTGTGGATCACGTGCGCCGGCTGGTGCTGCTGCAGGCCGATGGCACGGACTGGCAGCCACCGACAATTGTGCCACGCGAGCAAATTCAGGTGGGTCAGCACGCGATTGCCCTCGGCCGCTTCTACGACTCGCAACAACCCTCGGTTTCCTCCGGAATCATCAGTGCACTGAATCGCATCCACGGACGCGCTGTGCAGACGGACGCAAAAATCTCGCCAGTGAACTATGGCGGCGCCCTCATCGATCTCAGCGGTGCCGTTCTTGGAATTCTGGTCCCCCTCTCGCCCCGTGGTCGAGGAAATCCATCTGCCGGCATCGAGTGGTATGATTCCGGGATCGGCTTTGCCATCCCAATGAGCGACGCAGGACTCGTCGCCGCACGACTGCAGGCCGGCAAGGACCTTCAGCCCGGACTGGCTGGGCTGCAACTCACTGCACCTGGCCCCTTTTCTGACCGAGTTTCCATTCGCCGCGTTCAGCCTCTGTCCCCCGCGCAAAGAGCCGGCATTCGTCCAGGTGACAGACTGCTTCAGGCTGGGGACCGTCCAATCACACGACTCAGCAGTCTCGAAGAAGTGCTCGCCGCAAAATACGCCGGCGATGTCATAGAACTAACGCTGCAGCGGGATGGTCAACCCCTGCAGGTCTCTCTGGAGCTTGTTGACCGGATTCCCCCCGGTGCAGCCGGTTATGCTGGTGTCATCCTCCCCGCTCCCAGCACCCCGGAAAATCCTGACGGACAGGTCGGGCCCGACCTCCAGGCCATGCTCAAACCACGGTCCCAGCCTGATACACCCGTGCTGGTTCAGACAATTCCCGGTTCCCCCGCGGCACTGGCAGGACTGCCCGCTGAAGCGGAACTGGTGGCTGTCAATGACAAGCCGCTGAAGGGTCTGAGATCCTTTCTCAGCCCGGACCTCCGACTGCAGGCGGGCACTGAAATCTCCCTCGCCTGGCGAAAACCTCAGAGCGGTGATGTGCAGACTCTGAAATTGACGGCCGGTCCGCTTCCGGAAAACGTCACCACCGTTGACCCGCGAATTCTGACAGAAACCAAAGCCCGAACCGCGCAGAAAGATGCCAGTATCCCCTCGCGCGAAGAACTCCCCATCGAGGGACTGGGCAGCTGTACTGTAATCCTTCCCACACCGTCGACAGGACGTCGCCCTGCCCCCGTGGTTCTGCTGTCAGCAGACGCGGAATCCGAAGCTGCAATTCTGCAACGCTGGGGTTCGCTGCTGGCAGACTATCAACTGATGCTGCTGATCCCCCGTACGCCCGCCCGAACCCCACTTACGGCTGATGATGCCCCGCTGGTCCTCGCCAGTCTGCAACTGGCCTCCTCGAAGTATTCCGCCGACCAATCCGCGCTGATTGTCATGGCGACAGCACCGCAGACAGAACTGGCATGGCAGTTTGCCTCAGGAAACTCTCAGGTCACAGCCGACCTCGTACTGCAGTCCGGCTGGGTTTCTGAATTCCTGCTTCAGGAAGTCAGCGGAGCCGGGCGCTCCGTGATGCTGCTGGATCGACCCGAAAAAACTGAAAATAAACTGCTCCTCGAACGCAGTCGCTCTGCTCTGCAGAACGCCGGATTCTGGGTACCAAAGTCAGACACAGAACAATCCACGGAACTCCGGATTGCCAACTGGTCTGTGCTGCTCAGAGCCTGGTAAATGGTCATTCCTGTTGCCCGCGATCGACCACCTCGAACACTGCCTCGGAACCATCCGCACTGCGCCATTGTTCCCGCAGCAATGGCTGCCCCTGAGCCTGCTTGTCGGATTCTGAGTCGGTGACCACAACCCAGAAAACTCTGCCCGACTGCAGCTGAAGAATCAATGATGACTCAAGCCCCGCACGCTGCAGATCCCGCTGTAACGTAAAATGCGCTGGGGGAAAGAAGCCTGAGTATCCATTGACGATTCTCAGCCCCGCAACCGTCGAGTGAATCATCCACCGAACCGTTGCCTGAAAATCGTCCGGTGCGTGCCCCTGAACATAAGGCAGAATCAGCACCCCCTCACCGGAAACTGCCCTGCTCTGCAGGAATTCCGCCCAGCCTGGCCGAACATCGATGCGTGGCACGTCCACCCGGCCCGGAACAACCGACCAGGATTCACCAGCAACCAGCAGTCCCAGACACACCACAATCACACGCTGCGTCCGGGAAGAGCAGCCCGCACGACGCAAAAAACAAATCTGCAGTCGATCCAGACCAATCCCGGCCAGCAAAATAATCGCCACCTGAACAAATAACGCAAACCTGAAGGCACTTCGGACCTGTGCCATGCCTGGCAGCCAGTCACACAGAACAGCCCAGATCTTCCACGGCCCCAACTGCAGATTTACACCCAGCGACAGCAACGCCGCAGCCAGCAAAAGCAAACTCAGACTCAAAACCAGTCGCCTCATCAACGGCAGCCCGGCATTGCCAAACACCAGCATCATTCCAGCAGTCGCCAGCACTGTTCGCAGCCAGCCAGCTCCCAGATTCCAGGGCCGACCCACCTGCTGCGGCATAACAGACGCCACGGATTGTTCAGGCGCCCTCAGGTAGTCCGAAGGAACAGCGGACAAAACGGCGACCGTCTCTTCACGTCGCTCAAACCCCCGCTCTCTCAGAACCTGCTGCACCGGCAAAAGCATCATCGCTGCTGGTGGCAGCGCCAGCACTGCAACTCCGCATACCAGCAGCAGCCATCGCAGAAATGACCGCCACGGTACCAATGCCCATCCAGCGAACATCAGCAGCAGCCCAAAAAACAGCGTATGATGCACGCAGGTCGCCGGCAGACAAATCACGGCCAGCGCAGCCTCTGATACCAGCCTCGCACAGTGACCGTACCCCGCAGCCGGATCCGCTGCTGCGGTCGCAATTCGCAGCAAAGTCGACAGCAGCCACAACGACGGCCAAAGACAGGTCAACTGCAGCACTTCCAATTGAGTCAGCAGCAGTGGATGCAGCGTCATGGCACAGCCAGCAGCAGCGGCAGGCCCGCAGTTGCACCCGCAGCGTCTCAGCAGCCAGCAGGCTGTCACGCCATTCAGAAACAGATTGCCCGCCAGCCAGCAATTATAGGCCAGGGCGACAGAACCGAAGATTCTCACCAAAGGCTGCAGACAGGCCGTCAGCGGCATCGGCTCGCTGAATGCAAAACACTGCCTTTCCGGAAAAAAAATGGGCGCATCCCACCACCCCTGAAATCCCCGCTCAATACCCTTCACATTCCACAAAATCGTCCAGGCATTGAACAAAGGCACGGTCGCCGAACCGCCTTTCGTAACCGGAATGAAATCCAGCGGCGCTGTCAGAACCGGCAGCAGCGGCAACAGCGACAGGAAACCCAGCACGCTCAGCAACATCAGGTCACGCCACACAGCGTCGCCAGAACGCCCGGCTCTTATCAGTCGGAGTACATTCAAGAGACTGCACACCGCTGAGGTTTAATCATCGTCATCATCGTCATCGTCCTCTTCGCTGTCTGGTGGCTCCGGAAGCAGTGCCATACCAAAGAAACCTTCAACCGTCTCCGCCGCCTGACACAGTCGCCCGAAGACCAAAGTATGCAACTGCATGAATCGATCGGCCAGATTGTCTGAAGCCTCATACATGGCCCCAGGATCATCCTCGTCCGGCTGAGACTCCACCAGAAAATCCGCCACCGAGACCTGCTTGCGAGCATGATCGAAGGGATAAGGTATGTCCGCAAAGGCCTCCTGAATTCCCTGCAACTGCCGAAACATGCTGCCGATAAACCGCTTGATCTGCTGCACCAGCTTCTCATTATTCTCCGACGACTCCAGCTCGTGAATCATTCGCCCCAGAGCCAGCCTCGTGTCCCTCAGGATCAGCAGCGGTTCAATCCAGTCATTGATCAGTCGAAACAGATGCAGCAGCTTAACAATCTCATCAGCAGAAAAACGGGCCTCCTGCAGGACACCTGTCAGCTCAGGAGACTGCGCCAGCCGCAGCGCCGAATACAACCGCGCTGCCGCTGCCTGCTCAAACGAAACGACCTTCGGCAGCTGCTTTGACTGCTGATCCTCCGCCGCCACCTTCACTGCTGACACCTCGCCCTCCGTTGTCATCGGCACGGAAAACTCATCCTTCGGAATCCGAATCCCTGTCCGCAGCAGCAGTTCAGCCATGCGAACTTCAATCAGCCGCGTATCGCATTCATCAAATGCCTTCCACGCCTCACGAAACACCTCCACCTTTGCCAGCATGGACTCACGTGATTTTCTCAAACGATCCAGAACCACAGCAGCATTCGTGACCGGCTTCTGAGCCTCCTCCGGCCCCTGGAAGGGTCGATAAAGCGCCAACTGCCCCTGAAAAAACCGATGCAGGGCCTTCCACGTCTCCTGCTTTTCCTCAAGATGCCTCGCCATCCTGCCAACCGGATGAATCTGTGATTTTTTCAGCTCAGATCCCAGCATCTCCCGATAAAAATCCCACGTGACAGCCTTCGACAGCTCGTCAAACTTTCGAAACAGATGCGCTGCCGGCAATTCCAGCTGAAAAATCCCCTCCGCCTTCTCGGCTGCGGCACTGGCAATCCGCTCACGATCGCAGGGGTGAGTATCAAAGACTGATGTCTTTGACTCTATGATCTCCTCATCAATCGCTCGCTGACCACGCTCCAGCATCTGCTCAGAGTTCAGCAGAATCAGTGACGGAAAATTGTCGACCAGGCGCTCCTCCTGATACAGCAGACTAAGATCCGACATGGCGCCGTTCCATGAAATCCCCAGCACGTGCAACTGCCTTGCAGTGCGAGCAAATGTCCGCGATCCGGCAAAACGCGCTTCGTAACGGTCCGCATCAAATTCCATCTGTCGCATCAGAAATCCGCTGATCATGCTGCCCACAACCATGAACACCCACAGCAGACGCCGCACCAGCCAAACCGTAAAACGGGCAATCAGCAAAACCCAGCCGATGCGAAAATCCAGCCGCTGCGACCAGCTCTCCAGCCACTCATCCCACGAATCGCGCTCATATACCAGACGCGCAAACCAGTAATTCATCGTTCGAATCAGCCACGAAAGCCGCATCCCGGCTCCCTGTGAAAAATGACCGAACTCGTGAGCCAGAACACCACCAAACTGACGCATGGTCAATCCGGCAACCAATGGCATCCCGATCGTCAGGACAAGATCGTTCCCGAAAAAGCTGAGCAGACCGCGGCTGAAACCCGCACTGGCGTTGATCTGACAATCAATGTCTATGCGCGTCGGTACCGGCGCATTCACTGCACGGCAGATACGGCCCACAAAATCAAACAGTATCGGCTCATCCGCCCGTTTCAGAGTCCTTCTGCCGGTACTCTCAGACTGCCGCGAAAAAAACGGCTTCAGCATGAAAATCAGCAGCAGACAGCCGGTTATCAGCGGCGCCACATACACCATCACCCCAAAAAATACGGCCCTCCCAGTATTTCGATCCGAGACGTCACTGCTGAATGCCGTAATCAACCCCACATTCTCAACCGCGTGCCGATATACCAGTACCCCCGTAAGAGCAATCATCAGCATGTAAACCAGCGGTAACAGCACCATCAGCACTGACACCAGCAGTATCCCCAGTCGATACAGCCCCGGAATACGGACGGACGGGATCGCCGACGCCAGAAAGGCCTGCTGAATCCTGCTGCGCAGTACCTCCGCATCCTCCGGCGGTGGACCGGGCAGCAGACTGCCCAGGGACTTTGATCCTGCACCCGCAGTCGCTGTGACACGCGGTGGCGACACAGGTGCCACCTGAGCAGACGGCACAGAAACATCAACCGCACCGCTGCCGGTTGTCGCCTGAGGCACCACAAAAGGCTGCTGACAGCGCGGACAGCGGACTTTCCGCCCCGCCAACTCTTCCTTCAGATTCAATCCCGCCCCGCAGGCAGGACACGTATGTCGCAATGCCACGTCAGCCCTTTTCAGCTATCACCAGTGCCAGCCTCAACTCCCAAAGTTAAATCTCGCAAATCACCGCCGACTTTGCCATACTGCGAGGGTCAGATTCTGCCCTGAATGCACCTGAACTTCGCCACTATGACCAGCGTCACGCTCAGCCGATTTGCGCCCAGTCCCACTGGTCGACTGCACTGCGGACACGCCTGCTCCGCATTCCACGCCCGACAACTGGCAATCGAAACGGGCGGACAATTCATCCTCCGCATCGAGGACATCGATTTCACTCGCTGTCGGGAAGAATTCACAATCGGCATTTTCGAAGATCTGACATGGCTGGGATTCCACTGGCCAACTCCCGTACGCCGCCAGTCGCAGCACCTGCCCGACTACCAGCAGATTGCCGATAAACTGCTGCAGCGAGGACTCCTGTACCCCTGCTTCTGCACTCGTCAGGAAATTCAGCGGGAAATCGCCGCCGCCGGAGGAGCCCCGCACGGCTCAGAAGGCCCGCTTTATCCCGGTACATGCCGCCGACTCTCCACCGATGAACGACAGTTTCGCATGCACCGCGGAGATCCCTTCGCCCTTCGGCTGAACCTCATCGCTGCACTGGAATCCGTCCGACTGCCACTGGAATGGACCGACCTGATCCGCGGACCACAGCTGGCCACACCCGAACTCCTCGGGGATGTGATCCTTGTTCGACGAGACATCGGCTGCAGCTATCACCTGTGTGTCGTCCATGACGACGCCCTTCAGGGCATTACCCACGTATCACGAGGCATCGATCTGTTCGATGCCACACACCTGCACAGATTGCTGCAGGAACTGCTGCAACTGCCTGTGCCCGTCTATCGCCATCACCCGCTGATACTTGATGCCGACGGCCGCAGACTGGCCAAACGTGACAAAGCCGAAACTATCCTCTCCCTCCGCACACAGGGATTGACACCAGCCGATGTCATGCAACGGGCGGGATTCTGAAGTCGTCCTCCCGCGGAATTCGACTGCCATGCGGATCCACCGCACCATCAGCCACCCCCGTGTCCAGGCGATTCCGCAAACCCTCACTGGTGTAATGCTCAAGTGTCTCTGCCTGACGGTGAATGCGCCCCGGCCCCACGCCCTCAGTCGCCAGATAAGACTCCCACAGCCGGTGCGAACGAACCAGCAGTGAAGCCACACGACGCCCGGAGTCCGTCAGTCGCCAGGTCTGACCTTCCCGAACAAGATGGCCACGATACTGCTGAATCCAGCCTGCCAGAATCAGGAGCCGACGGGTGCAGAGCAGTTTCTTCGCCAAACCCTCAAACCCGGTGTCCCCCAGGACGCCGGACTGCCCGATCGCGATATCGGATCTCCCCGCCACCCCACTCGCGGAGCCACGCTCCTCAATCCGATACAGCAGCGCCAGCAGGTCCTCACACAGAATCCTCAATGACAATCGGACTCGACGCACCCAACCGGTCAATACACCGGCAGAAGGAGAAAACAAGGCAGCCATCAGGAAACACAGCCCTGCACACAGTGTCATCATGCCGGCAGTGGAGATACTGCGATAGCCCAGCCAGCGAGGCAGAAAAATCGCACTGAAATGACCGGCCACCGCCGAAATCGCTGCAATACCAGCACTCAGCCAGATCATACGACTGAGCCTGGTTGTCAGCAGAAGCGCTGACGATGGCGGCACAATAAACATCGCCACGACCAGAATATTGCCCGCCGCTTCAAAACTGGCCACTGCCGTGATCGCTACAACAATCATCAGCAGATAATGCACCAGCCGCGCACTGTACCCCCCCGTCGTCGCCAAACCGGGATCAAATGAACTGATCAGTAATTCCTTGAAAAACAGAAACACAAACAACAGGTTCAGCAGCAGTACACCAGCCAGCGTCAATGCCACGCGAGGAATCTCCGTGCCGATAAGACGCACCGTCTGCAGCGGACTGTCCTCCAGAGCCCCGTACAACACACACCCCGGATCCAGATCGACAGCATCCGCCGCCTGCACTATCAGCACCAGCCCCGCCGCAAACAAAGTCGTAAAGACAACACCTGTCGATGCACCCTCATCCACTGACCCGATGTCTCGAATCAGTTCCGTCAGTACTGCTGTCAGCAGACCGGCAAGTACCGCTCCAACAAACAGCACCGCACCTGTGCGACTGTGAGTCAGCAGAAATGCAGCAGCAATTCCAGGCAGCACTGCGTGACTGACGGCATCACCCAGCAGACTCGTTCGCCGCAGAACCAGAAAGTTCCCTGGCAATGACGCCGCAACAGCACACAGCAGCCCCGTCAGCAGAATCACACCATCATACTGCCAGGTCCAGTCCAGCGCATCTGTCATGGCAAGCGACCCTCCGGGGAAGCCACAGACCCTGCCTGCGACTGAAAACCAGCCATCTCATGCGGACTTGCCGGAATCTCACCACTCCGCTGCCGCTGCAGCAGCAACTGCTCCAGACGCGCTATCAGCTCCGGCTCCAGCACGTGCTCTATCGCATCCGCCTCCCGGTCCACACGTG
>SXXK01000176.1 GCA_005791255.1 Planctomyces sp. | reverse complement strand
GTTGATTCTGGTTCAGCATCAGCTGCGGTTCGGTAACCTTGTCGGCACCCGTGGCGAAATGACCGTGCCAGAACAACACCGTCTTTTCCAGCAGTTGTACCGGCGTGCTGAGTATTCGATAGACCCACCAGGCTGACAGGGGTTCGACATTTCCGCCGGAAATCGCAGCGGTCGCCAGCGTCTGCATTTCCGACCGGTACTCGGGAGGCTCCTGCCCGTCCAGCAGCTCATCAATCACCTGGAGCGGCGTTTTTTGGACAGCCGCTTCCAGCTGCCGACGATCCGCTCCAAATCCCGCCCGCCGAAACAGATGCGCGGCTGCTGCCAAATCCCACTGGCCATCCACTCCCGGCTCAAAGGGCTGCCAAAGTTCCTGCACAGTCAGCTCAGTTGTCACGGCCGGACTCCCCCGCCACGCCGTTCTGACCATCCGCAGGTGTCAGCCGGAGCTCCAGTTCCATCTGCAGCTGCTTTGCCGCAGTGTCGGGCCGCACCTGAAATGTCAGCCCCTGCATCAGCCCGATCAACTGCTGCAGCACCAACACCTCCGCCTCCGCTTCCTCGCGAGTTTGACCTTTGGTCAGCATGTTCTGCGAAACCATGGACTGCTGATTGTCAGCCACGAGCTGACCGGCCACATCCGCCTTCACATCCATCACCACGTTGGCAGCCACGGCCGGCTGCCGCGGAACACGCAGGATTTCAGCCGCCAGTTGTTCCGTGGAAGCCAGCACAAACTGATCTCCCTGAAAAGCCGCGGTCGGCGAGAAATTGTAAATCAGGGGGTTGGGCGGAGCTTCCCCGGTGGCTGGCCTGCGTGGTGGCAGATAGCGGGAAATGATCAGTTCGGAATCCGCCGACTTCTGCATATCCATGTCCAGTTGCGGTCGACCCTCCTGAATTCCCGTTATGTTGAAGAAGCCAATCGCACTTTGAAAGGCACGCCGCAGCTCGGGACGCATCGTTTCAGCATCCTTCAGGCTCAGCACGAGCGCGAATGCCGGCAGCTGGATTGCCGGCACTGTCCGGACCGCAGAAAAATCCTGTCGGGCTGCCACCAGCAGCAGCTCCGGCCCAAAGGCTCCCAGAACCTCGTCTCCGAAATCACGACCGCCGAAAACCGTTCCCAGATTGCTTTCAGCTTCCGCCATCCGATCGTTGATGTCCGCGTCAAACAGATCGCCCGCCCGCTGCCACATTTCCGACACGTTGCGATACATGCCGATGCTGCCGAGCAGACCGGCAACCTGAGGCACCGCCGGCACCTGCCCCGCCGCATCCGGTCCGAAGTACCACTGGCGACTTTCAGGCATCCAGTCGGCACTGAAGGGGGCGGTCAGTGCCAGCCGCAGACTGCTGTCCGCGACCAGCAGCTCCGTCTGCATCCAGTCCGTATGATTCAGTACCGTCTGCAGCCCTCCAAACAGCAGCTCAACACCCGGGTTTTCTGCCCGATTCTGAAATACCGCTCGATTGCCGGCTGCATCGCGAATCGCCTGCATGCCGGCCCACAGCCACGCAGCAGCCTGCGGCTGTCGAGACGCCCGGGACTGCTGCCATGCCGGCAGCGCTGACAAGGACTGGTCGTCAGCAGACTGCAGATCCAGCAGACGGTCCAGCAGGCGTCGACCGGCTTCGTTTTTGTTTACCACCAGCAACCACTGGCCCACTACCGCGGCTCCGCCCTGAGGCAGCCGATACACCGGAATGTCCCGGTATGTGTCCAGCTTGCCATTGCCACCAGCCGTCAGGCGAGTCAGTTCCAGCAGCTTCAATCGCACATCCTGCATCAACTGTTCATCACGTCCGCGAATCAGCAGTGCTGCTGACTGATCCCGACTGTCCACCGCAATCCACAGCCCCTTAGCTGAAACAGCCTGCAACGCCTCCAGCCACGGCATGCCCAGCTGCAGCTGAAAAAAGTTCCGACCTGTCAGCAGCGGCTGCATTTCCGGGCTGGACAGCGCTTTGCGAATGCCGTCGATGTTCTGCAAACGTTCCACGAGCGGATGCCGCACCAGCGCGGCCAGCAGAGCCGGTGGATCTGTGACCTCAACGCAGATGGCCGTCGTCTGCGGAAAAATATCCGGCCCGGTCAGTTCCTGAGCAACAGCCGGCAGCGGCACTGCCAGGAGCGCGAAACCTGCTGTCAAAGCTGCTGCTGAGCTGCAGAAGTGGAACAGTGATCGCCCGAGGACGTGCATGCTGAGTGGCCTGCGGAAAGGAGACAACAAAGAATTCACTGTGCAGCAGAATCCTGCGAACAAGTCGCAACACAACACCCTGTATTCGCTGACACGACCAGTATCCAGGGGAAAATCGGGGAAATCCGGGTACACGCGGCAGGCTGTTGCGCGAATTCCAAGGGAATTCTGACGGTTTCTGGCTGACCGATCAAACCTGTTCGGCGGGAATCAGTTCGATTCCCGACCAGTTGAGTCGTCGGCAGCACCAGCCGGACCCGACGAAGACTCGGCTGAAACCGGTTTTCGGGCAAACCGTTTCTGTCGTGCCACGATGCGGCGTTTCACAATCTGCCAGAAATCGTCATACCACAATTCCAGATGCTGCGACCTCGCAAGCTGCCGCGCCTCAGCCCCGGACATCCGCCGGCGTGCCAGCTCGGCTGACACCACGATGACAGCGATCACCGCGGTAATCAGCAGGGCCGCTGACTGCATTTCCGGTTCCGCCTGAATCGCATCGCGAAACTGCCCGGTCAGTCCCCGCCCGCGCGGCAGCACCGCCACGGTGATGCACCCACCGGCCACAGCCAGCAGCAGCAGCAGCACTCCACGAATCGCGGCAGTCTGCCACTGCAGCAGCCGTTCGGCATTGACGGACCAGAATTCCCCCCGCAGCAGGTCCCGCAGCTGCACCGGCGGGGAGGCTGACGTGTCTGCGTCCTGCGTCCCGGATTCCTCGCCCTGTCCGGCTGCCGCATCACCGCCACCCAGCGTCCTGAGACCGGCACCCAGTGAGCGACCTCCGGCCTCCTGCAGCAGCGGTCGCTGCCGCCAGAGAAACATCAGAAACACAAGGCAGGCAAGGCAGAATGCCAGTGAGTTTTCCGCTGCCAGCCGGCCTCGCACCTGAGGTTCCGTCAGCAGCAGATGCAACAGCAGGCACAGCAGTACCAGCAAGCCGCCGACATGCCGCAGCGTCAGCAGGACCAGAGCTGCAATCAGCAGGCGAATAGAAGCGTGCAGCTGTGGTACCAGACTGAAAATCAGCAGGGCCGTCGTACTCATCGCCAGCAGCTGCACCAGCAGGCCCCGCAACAGCTCAACTGACGGAGCAAGACGCAGTGGCGTCAGCACGACAGTCTGTTCATCCGGTCCGTCGGTGACGGGAGAATTTGCGATGGTCATCGTGAGACTCCCGCACCCGCGCGCCCGGACCTGGCCAGATCCATTTCTGACAGCACCGCATGGATGGCCGACGCTTCACCCGCGAATGCTGTCGCCACTCCCAGCCGCCGCAGTTCCCGATGCAGTCCATTGGCCAGCCCGCGAGTCCTGGTTTGTTCGGCAGCCAGCAGCAGCTCTTCGGCACTTGTGCCGGTCATTTCCAGAGCATTGCTGACAGGACGACGAAAGGTGGGAGTCGGGCAGACACACACCACACGATGATGTCGGGCGCGAGCCAGTCGCAGTGCCGGGAGCAGGTGCGAGATGCCGTGGCTGCTTTCCAGCAGGTCCGCCAGGATCACCAGCACTTCGTTGTCTTTGGCCCGGGAAACGGCCGTCAGCACCGCCTGGGAAAGTGCTTCCATGCGAGCGACCCCGTCATGAAACCCCCGGCCTCGGATGGCGACCACAGGAGCCAGCCAGGCCATCCCGCACTGGCTGAGGAAATGCTGGCTGAAGGTTGCCAGCAGTGCATCATCCAGCATCAGCTGCATCTGTCGCTCGGCCGTCATACCGTAAAGCTGAGCAATGGCTGAAGCCAGCTGCCCGCGCTGCTGATGTCGCCGGCGTCGCCACGGCAATAACGGAAACAGACTCCACGGCAAGTAATTGATTCGCGGATTCAGCAGATGCGGAAACTGCTGCCCCATCAATGCCAGTGCTGACTGCTCAAGCTGGGGTGTCAGTCGTGTCGGCATTGGCGGAGGATTGACGGCGAAGTCAGCCATCGCCTGCAGCAGCTGCTGAAATCCACGATCTCCGGTCTGCTGACCCAGCACTCGCGGACCCCGCTCGTCAAAACACACCAGTCCGACGGAGTCCCCGGCCGAAACTGCGTTCCGCGCCACCGAGGCCGCCACAAAACAAACCTGATCCAGCAGTCGACTGCCAAAACCACCCACCCGCATGCTGATGCCACCGTCCACAAACAATTGCACCCGGATCGGAACTTCCGATTCGTACTGGCGAGTCATCAGGCGGTCACGACGGGCTGAAACCTTCCAGGCAATCGACTTTGGCGGGTCACCGATCACATAATCCCGCAGCTCCAGCAGTTCTGATCCCATCCCGGCTCGCTGCAGACGATGAATGCCGTGACGCGGGATGGCGTTGATGCGTTTGATCACCGGACGATGCTCGCCCGTTTCCAGCCATGCTGGCAAAACCCGGAAAATCTGCCGGCAGACCACAAATGACTCGGACCGAAAAAAGCCGTGCCGGTCCTGCACCACAATACGAAAGCCCGGCAGTCGCAGCTGCCCTGCCCCGCGGACGCGGGCCGTCCAGCAGAACACGGCCGAGCGAAAACCGGGGCCGCTGTAAGCCTGGTGTTCAGACTGTGCCACATCCACATTTTCCGGAATCACGTCCTCAATGTGAAATGGCCCGTGACACCATGTGCCACCCGTACCAATCAGCACCTGGGCTCGCAGCAGCCGACCGGCCTGCAGGGTGCCTTCCGCGTCGTCCCGGTCGTTGACCACCCGTTGAAATGTCAGTCGGGGAACCTGATAACGCACACGCCACTGAAACCAAACCCACTCCAGCATCAGCCAGAACAAAGTGGCCAGGGACAGCGCCGCAGCGGCGGCCTGCCCCCGGATCAGTCCGGCAAACAGACCACTGATGGCAATCAGCAGGACGGCCCGGCCGAGTGCGGTCATCGCAGCCGATCCTGGACCACAGGCACGCTGCGAATCACCTGCTGGATCACCGCTTCAATGCGTCGGCCATCAAGCTCCGCTTCCGGACGCAGGATCAGTCGATGGCTGAGCACCGGCAGGCAGACCTCCTGCACATCAGCATGCGTCATGAAGCCGCGACCCTGCAGCAATGCCTGGGCGCGAGCCGCCTTGAGCAGACTGATCGCGGCACGCGGGCTGGCTCCCAGAGCCAGATCTGCATGCCGCCGACTTTGACGCACCAGGTCAACGACATACTCCTGCAGCTCGCGAGTCGCATAGACAGTGTCGAGGGCCGCACGGATGGCGAGGATTTCGTCCGCCGTGGCCACAGGAGCCGGTTTGATGGCCGGTCGACTGTGCAGTTCCAGCATCGCCACTTCCTGGTCGCGTTCCGGATAGCCCACGTTGACCCGAAACAAAAATCGGTCCAGCTGAGCTTCCGGCAGCCGATACACACCTTCTTGTTCAATCGGATTCTGCGTGGCCAGAACCATGAAGGGATCCGGCAGCGGCAGAGTCCTGCCTTCAATGGTGGTCTGCCGCTCCTGCATCGCTTCCAGCAGGGCTGACTGAGTTCTTGCGGGAGCGCGGTTCAGCTCATCCGCCAGCAGCAGCTGGCAGAATACCGGGCCCTTTCGCAGCACAAATTCGCTGGTGTTGCGATCCAGCACCTGCGTCCCGGTGACGTCTGAAGGCAGCAGGTCAGGAGTAAACTGAATGCGTTCGAAATGCAGCCCCAGCACGCTGGAGAAGGTGCGGCAGAGCGTCGTTTTGGCCGTACCCGGCACACCCTCCAGCAGCACGTGTCCGCCGGCCAGCAACGCCATCAGCAGCTGGTCGGTAACGGCCTCCAGCCCGACCACCACCTGCGAAACAGCCTGCTGAGTCTGCTCACGAAGAAACCGCACCTGACTGGCTGTATCAGCGGAAAAACTGGCACTCACAAAAATACTTTTCTGTTGTCTGCGGACGAGGTTGGCTGCAAGCGGGATTCGGCGATACCCATCAGAATAGCAGGAAACGCCGCAAGATCGAGCGAAGGCTGTGCGGGCAGTGCTGCCGGAGCGGATTTTTCAAACTGCGTTCAGCTGGTCCTGCGGTACGGGGGCCGCCACGGACGGCAAACCGCCGCCGCAGCATGAAGTGCCTGGATTCCTCACTGCCTGCCAGGTAGGATTCGCGTGGCCAGCCCCTGTGCCATGTTCGGACCAGCCTGTTTTCTCCCTGCGATGACCCATGATTGACAGCAATCCTTCGTTTTCTGAGTCGGTGGCAGACGAGTGTGCCACCGAACTGTCCCAGTTGCTGGAGGCTGCGGACGATGCGTCTGCAGCCGGACCGCCTGTGGAATGGATCGTGCTGGCGCGGTACGGTCAGGTGCCACAGGTGGCGCGCTTCGGCGGCACTGGTCCCGTTCCGGCTCGGGATGTCGAGATCGTAGTCTCGACGGAACGTGGTACTGAGGTGGCCGTGGTGCTGCAGCCACTGACAGTTCGGGGATCGCTGGCCGATGCCGCTCAGCAACTCACCGGGCACATGCTGCGGCTGCTGACCGCCGCAGACCGCGAGTTGGTGCAGCAGCGGCGACAGGCTGATGATCAATCGTTTTCAGCGTGGCTGCAGCGTGCGGAAAACTGGAAACTGCAGCTGCAGATCGTGGACCTTGAACACACTCTCGACGACCGCCTGATCCTGTACGTGCTCAATGATCGCGGTCCCGAAACGACTCGCCTGGCACTGCTGGCGGCCGCTGCCGGCTTTGGAGTGATTCACGTGCAGCCTGTGTCCGCCGAGGGCATTGTGCCCGAAAAATCAGGTGGTGGCTGCGGGGACTGCGGCTGTTCAACTCACTGAAATCCGGAAAGCCACTGTCATGCCCTGCGTGCAACCACGATTCCCGCGACAATCATTTCTGGTGACTCTGGCCGGTCTGCTGCTGCTCAGCGGCCCCGGCTGCGGCAATTCCTCAGCTCCGGAAGTGGCAGCTGAGGCTGACGGAGGACCGGCAGCGGCGGCCGCGAGCGGGGAAAAGCCGCGAGTGGCACTGGTGATGAAGTCACTGGCCAACGAGTTCTTTGCCACAATGGCCGAAGGTGCGAAGTCGCATGCCAGCCAGCATGTCGCTGACTATGAGCTGATTGTCAATGGAATTCAGGACGAAACGGATCTGGCCGGACAGGTCAGCCTGGTTGAGCAGATGGTGGCTCAGCAGGTGGCAGCCATTGTCATCGCGCCGGCCGATTCCAAAGCCCTGGTGCCGGCTCTGCGCAAAGCCGGTCAGGCCGGCATCGTGGTGGTCAACATCGACAATCGGCTGGATGCGGAGGTGTTGCGTGAGCAGCAGGTGCAGATCCCGTTTGTGGGGCCGGACAATCGTGTCGGAGCGAAGAACGTCGGCCTGCAGCTGGCCAGGTCCCTGCAGGCGGGTGATGAGGTGGCCATTCTCGAGGGTCTGGAAACCTCGTTCAACGGCCAGCAGCGAAAACTGGGATTCACCGAAGCGGCGACGGAAGCCGGGTTGAAGATTGTGGCTTCACAGTCCGCTCAGTGGGAAATGGATGTGGCCAATCAGGCTGCCGCGGCTCTGCTGACTGCCCATCCCGGTCTGAAGGGGATCATGGCCTGCAATGACAGCATGGCGCTGGGGGCATTGGCAGCAGTTCGCGCTGCGGGCAGAAACGAGGTCAAAATCGCGGGTTTTGACAATATCAAAGCAGTCCGGCAGGCGGTGCTGGATGGTCAGATTGCTGTGACTGCGGATCAGCACGGGGACCAGCTGGCGGTGTACGGCATCGAAACAGCTCTGGAGCTGCTGCGGGGTGATCGGCAGGCGGCCAGTGTGCGGGACCGCGAGACTGCCGTGGATTTGATCACGAAGGAAACACTGTCCCGCTGACTGTCGAGAGGTCTGGCAGCCTTGCGGCCGGCGGGCCGCTCCTGTTAGGCTCCACCGGTTTTCAGTTTTCGGTTATCTGTTTTCGCCTGGCAGGAGGCCCGTAATCCATGACAGTGCAGCGAGGACGCAGAATTCAGTCGCGGCGGACGGCTGCGATGCTGACATGGGTGGCACTGGCCGTGCTTGCTGTTATGCTCCGGTATGCGCGAGTCAACAGCCTCATCCGCGGTGACGTGTGGGAGCCGGCGGCGCTGCTGCTGACGGGCTTCCTGACTCTGCTGTCGCTCTTCTGCTGGCTGTTGTTCGCCCCGCGAAGAAACTCGGCAGAAGACAGTGCTGCTCTGTTTTTCGGCGGCCTGCTGACTTTGATTCCACCGGCCTTCATTGCGTGGAACCTGATGCCGACGTCGTCCCCGTTGAAATCGTGGCTGACACTGGGGGTGCTGGTGTTCGGAGTACTGGCAATTCTCAGCCCGATCCCTGAGGAATTGTTTCGGGTACCCCGGGATCGCCGCAGTTATCTGCGGCTGGTCACCGACGCGACGCTGGCAACGATGGATGTGGGGCCTGAGCAGACTCAGTTTGAAAAGCTGGCGGTACGCACGGTCTTTCGTCTGACCGGCGGTGCGGACGGTGATCTGGCAGAGACTCAGACGGCAGTCGGCCGCGGCCGGCGGAGCACACCCACGGACGAGGCCCGCGATCCCTGGACCGATCCATTTCATGGAACGGGTCGAACGCTGAGCCGGGTTCGTTCAGCGATCAGTGCTGCGGGATCGGCAGTCGGTCAGGCTGCAGCAGCGGCACTGCGGAGCACTCCGGCCGCCTCCACCGCAGCTCCGACCGTGCCACCACCGATACCCGTTTCCGAATCTGTGGCGGCTCGCTTCCCGCTGCCGCAGGTGTCACAATCTCACGAATTGCCATCGCCGCGGGATCAAATTCAACCGCAGCACACGCCGGGCGGTCAGCGGCAGATGTTCCCGGCAGCACGACCCGCGACGCAGTCTGAGGTGACAGCAGCGGTTCCGGTGACACGTCCGGCCGCACCCAGTCTGCAGGATCTGGAGCGGAGGCTGCGAGCAGAGTTCGGCGAGGATGAGGAGGAAGTCGGTGATTCGTCCGACGCCGCCGGCGGCATTTCCGCCGCAACTCTGACATCCGTGCAGCATTCCAGTGACTCGGTGCAGATGCAGCGAGTCAAAGACGAGTATGGTGGTGAGAATGTTGAGGGTACGGCAACCGTGCGATTTCAGGTGGGGCAGAAACGCGTGCATCTGCACATTCCGTTTTCTCCGCCGCTGCCCGGTATCCCGGACGTGGAATGTGAGCCGACCGGGACAGATGCGGTACGGGTGAAGGTGGCCATGCGTCAGGCGTATGGGGTGCGGTTGGAAGTGCGACGGGCCGAAGCATCGCAGCCACTGCAGACTGAGATTTCCTTTGCCGCCGCCGCCGCGCCGGCCGGATAGACGCAACATTCACAGAGACAGAATCAGAGACAGGTATGAATCACGGGTTCAGGCGAGAGCTGGAGGCGGGGCTGCAGGCGGTGCGACAGGCTGCACTGCTGTGTCGTCAGGTGCAGTCGGGCATTACCACGGAATCGCTGGCGAAGCGGGACAACAGTCCGGTGACGGTGGCGGATTACGGCAGTCAGGCGGTGATCTGCCGATTGCTGGCAGCTGAGTTTCCTCAGGATCCGGTGATTGGCGAAGAAGGAGCAGCGGAGCTGCGAACGTCAGAGGGAGCCGCGTTTCTGCAGCAGGTTCTGAACCTGTGTGCTCAGCACGGGGCTCCGGGAACACCGGATGATGTATGCGGCTGGGTGGATCATGGCGGTGCATCACAGTACTCAGCACGTTTCTGGACATTGGACCCGATCGACGGAACCAAGGGATTTCTGCGGAAGGAGCAGTACGCGATTTCGCTGGCTCTGATCGTGAACGGGCAGATCGAACTGGGGATTCTGGGATGTCCGAATATGGAATTCCCCGGTGGCGGTCCGGGAGTTCTGGCGTGGGCAGTGCGAGGTTACGGGGCGTGGCAGCAGCCGCTGTTTGATGGCTCGCTGCCGGCAGTGGCGGTACGAACCAGTGTCACATCTGAACCGGCCGAACTGGTGCTGTGTGAATCGGTGGAGTCCGGCCACAGTGCTCATGACTGGTCCGGTTTGACAGCGGGTGAGCTGGCCGTCAGAAAAACTCCTTTGCGGATGGACAGCCAGTGCAAGTACCTGGCAGTCGCGCGTGGTGAGGCGGATGTGTATTTGCGGCTGCCCACAAAGAAGGGCTATCAGGAGAAGATCTGGGATCACGCCGGCGGAGTGCTGCTGGTGCTGGAGGCTGGTGGTCAGGTGACTGACATTTCCGGGCGACTGCTGGATTTTCGTCAGGGTTCGACCCTTGCGTTGAATGAGGGTGTTGTGGCGACGAACGGGCGCGTGCATCCGGTGGTTTTGCGAGCGATTGAGCGGAACCGTCCGCCGGGCTGAGATCGCCGGATTTCGCTGTAATCCGCTGCCAGCGGGTTGATTTTTTCTTGATTTTTCCGAATTTTTGTTTTTTGTGAGTTTTTCGGGAACTTACGGTGGCGGTTCTGCGTCGGGGTTGCAGGGTCATGCTGCGCGCCGCGGTCACCTGTGTGTGGGGGGCGTCGGGGCAGCGGTGGCCGGTTTTGCATTCCCGCCGCGATAAGTGTGTTTTCCCGCGATCTTCCCTGCCGAACGAATTTACCATGTCGCCGTCTTCTTCCGATCCGCAGCACGACCTGTTTCTGGAACTGCTTTCAGCCCGGCATGATGGTGAACTGACGGCCGATGAGCAGCGTGTTTTGCAGCCATTAATGGCTCAGGATCCGCAGCAGGCTGGCCATTTTCAGGACGGCTGCCGTCAGTTGTCCGGGGTTCTGCGCAGATTGCCTCAGCGGCCCCTGCCCGGGCCGATCTTTTCTGCTGCCTCAGACAATCAGGTTCCGTGGCTGGTGCGTCGCCCTGATGATCGTGGCAGACGCCGGGCCAGGCTGGCAGCCATCGTCAGTGCTCTGGCGGTGCTTGGTCTGCTGTTCATGTTTACTCGCAATCCGCCGGATCAAAGCGGATTGATTGCTCGTCAGGCCCCCGCTGTGGTGACCGATTTTGCGCTGCAGACAATTCCGTCGGACAATGCCGAGGTGGTGGCTCCGTTCGAATTGATGGTCGCTGCTGAGCCAGCACCGGCACCATCACCGGCGGCGCTCACAGCACCTGCTCAGGTGTTCGCAGATCAGCAGGTTTTATCGGAAACAGCAGCAGCGGCGCAGGTCGATCCTCAGCAGGTGCAGCTGCTGGCGGATACCGCGGATTGGAAAGTGGTGCTGGTGAAGGTGGGGACTGTGGATCGTGGCGATGTCAAGGACCGGGTCAGTAAAGTTTTGCAGCAGCACGGGCTGTTGCTGGCCGACACGACACCGGTGCAGATGCCGGAATGGCTGGGAGTTGTTTTAACGGCGGATTCCCTGCTGCAGCAAAGTCTGATTCAGGCTGTGTCGGTGGCTGTTGATGGGCAGGCTTCGGAATGGAATCCGGGACAGATTCTCAGTGCCAGTCGTGAAGAGATCATCGCTGCGGTCAGGCGATCACTGTCATCACCGACTCAGGCGGAACTGGCTCGCGGTGAAGTCTATGTGGCGGTGCGGGACGACATTTCGGGGCTTGCAAAAGCAGGTGCGGATTCCCTGGCTCGTGCAAAAGCCAACCGGCTGGATTTCTACAATGGCCTGAATGGTGCAAAGAGCACCGCAGCCGCCGGCGGGTCGCAGCCGTCCGGTGTGGCTGCTGCGGCCAAAGTTCCGGCCCCGCAGCCCGACGCGGCCAGCGGTGCTGGTCAGGTGACCCTGTTTGTCTTTCAGTTTGCTGATGCAGCGGACGCATCCGGCAGCCCTGACCAGCAGTTGCCGGGCAAGGTTCGCAATATATTCTGACGGTCTGCCTGGCGGTCAGCCGGGGGAATTCTGCAGGTCCAAAAACCTCTGCAGTTCCGGGATCAGCAACGATTCGGGCTGGCGTGTCCAGCATTCCCAGACCACCAGCACCTGCCATCCGTCATCAATCAGGGCTTGTTGTTGCCGGCGATCTCGTTCCTGTGTTTGTGTTCGTTTTTTCGCCCAGAACTCGGCATTGGTTGCCGGTTTCACCTGACCATAGCGGCAGTCGTGGCAGTGCCAGAAACAGCCATGCACGAAGATGACCTTGCGGCGTCCGGGGAAAACGAGGTCCGGTGTTCCCGGCAGCGTTTTGACTCGCAGTCGAAACCTGGCACCCATGCGATGTACCAGTGACCGCACAATCAGCTCCGGCTTCGTATCGCCGGAGCGAATCCGGGCCATGTTGCGGGAACGCTGCTCGGGTGAGTGGACATCTGCCATGTGCTGATTTCTCCTGTCGCGATGGTATCGGCAACGGCATTCGTCCGCATCTGAGTGATTGCGGTGGGAAAAAGGTCCGGGAGTGGCAGGAAACCTTGTGGCGGCCCGTGACAACATCGCGCGCATGTGTGCGGTGTATCCGTTGGGGACCGTCGCCGCCCTTGCGATCGTGCGGATTCGCTCACCTTTTCCCTGTACCGCCGTCAGGCACCTGATTTGCTCGTTCCAGGTATGTGATCCGGTGAATGCCTGCATGTGATGCTGAACCGGATTTGGATCTGTTCTGTGCTGGCACGGCAGATTCCGGGGCAGCAGGACATTCCGGTGGCAGTTCTGTCAAATGCGGTGGAATTTCAGCAAAGGGAGCAGCAGTATGATTCGGTTGAATCGAATTCTGGTACCGACGGACTTCAGCGAGTTCAGTCGTCCGGCGCTGACGTATGCGTGTGCGATGGCCGAGCGTTTCGCGGCTCGGCTGTATGTGCTGCATGTGGTTCCGGATCCGGCGATGCTGGTGCCTGAGGCTGCCGTATTCTCGGTGGAATCCATGCAGTCTCAATCCGACAAACTGGTCGCTGATGCTCAGAAACTTCTGCAGGAGATGCCCGCAGGCTGGCAGGGCAGCCAGCCGGTGATTCGCGACGTGCGTGTCGGCGCGGCTTTTCTTGAGATCATCGATTATGCGAAGGTGCAGGAGATCGATCTGATCGTGATCGGCACACATGGGCGTTCCGGACTGTCTCACATCCTGATGGGCAGTGTGGCGGAACGCGTGGTGCGTGCGGCACCCTGTCCGGTACTGTCAGTCAAACCCTCGGGGCATCAGTTTGTGATGTCCTGAGGCTGTTGGCTTTGCCTGTTGCCCGGCCTGATTTAGCATAGCGGGAATTCGAGTGCGTGGCACACGACGGCTGTTGTGCTGAATTTGCGTCGGGGGCAACGGGTGATGAGTATCAGACGGGTGTCGTTTCGTTGTCTGCAGGGGGCCGTGTGGGTCTGGCTGCTGCTGTCCTGTGTGCCGTCGGTGAGCGACACTCAGCTTGCCGCAGAAGACCTCAGACGCAACCTGCTGCTGATCACGGCGGACGATATGAATGCCGATTCGCCAGGCTGGATGGGCAACCCGCTGCAGGCGACTCCGGTGCTGGATGCCTTCGCCGCGACTGCGCATCGCTTCCGAAATCATCATGTGACGGTACCAATCTGTCAGCCGGGGCGGCAGGCACTGATGACGGGGCTCGTACCGCATCGCAGTGGCGGGCTGGGATTCAATCCGATCAATTCCGGAACAGTGACTTTGACCGCCCTGCTGCAGCAGCGAGGCTGGTTTACCGGGGTGATTGACAAGCATCCGCACATGAAGCCGGATGCCGAATTCCCGTGGGATGTGAAGCTCAGCGGCAGCGGAAAAAATCCTGAACTGATGCGACAGCACATGGATCAGCTGCTGCAGCAGTCCACTGCGGCGGGAAAGCCATTCTTCATCAACGCCAACATTACTGATCCGCATCGCCCCTTCCCCGGCAGTGCGCAAACACAGACAAAACAGGCGACAAAACAGGAAACTGACAAAAAACAGGGCAAGCAGGCTCAGCGCCAGCAGGTGGCTGAGCAGTTTGTGGGGCGCGTGTTCGCACCTCGCGATGTGCAGGTCCCCGATTTTCTGGAAGAGCTGCCGGCAGTACGCCGCGAAGTGGCCAGCTACTGCACAGCCATGGCAAGGCTGGATCAGACTTTGGACAGCATTCTGCAGGCCCTGCAGGCCAGTGGTCGAGCTGACAACACGATCGTGGTGTTTCTCTCTGATCACGGGATGTCGTTCCCGTTTTCCAAAGCCAGCGTGTACCGAAACGGTACCTGGTCTCCGGTGTTGCTGCGGTATCCGGGAATGCCGGCAGCGGCCGTGCATGACGAATTTGTCAGCAGTGTCGATCTGCTGCCGACGCTGCTGGACCTGCTGGGCGTGTCTCATCCGGAGGGCCTGAACGGTCGATCGTGGCTGTCACTGCTCAATGGAGAAACACAGCCGGAGCGGGATGCCGTCGTCACGCATGTGAATTCCGTCAGCAGTGGAAAGAACTTCCCGCAGCGCTGCATTCGGACAGCGTCCGCGTCACTGATGTTTCATGCGTGGTCGGACGGGACGGCGCAGTTCCGAGTGGAAGCGATGAGCGGGCTGACATGGAATGCTCTGGTGGCTGCTGCCGAGTCCAGCCCGCAGATTGCAGCGCGAGTCCGGCAGTTTCAGACAGGTGAACCGCTGATGTTTTTTGATCTGACAGCGGATCCGACGGAGCGGCACAACCTGATTGCTGACCCGGCCGCGGCCGCGCAGATTCAGCAGCTGGGAGAACGCCTGTTGCAGCACATGGAGCAGACTCAGGATCCCCAGACCGACGCGTTTCGCGCGGCCCTCGCAGAGTGGCGTGGTCAACGCTGATCCTCGCCCGGTACCCTGCCTGCCGCATTTCGTTTGCCGAAAGTCCTTTGCCTGGTGAAGATACTGGCGGGGCCCGAATTTGGGAGCTTCGTCAGTCGTTGCTGAAGGAATCTGTCATGCGGATATCGCCTGCTGTGGTGGCCGTGGTTTGCAGTCTGGTTTTGTCGTCGCCGGCCGTGTCGGCAGACTGGCCGCAGCTGCAGGGAAACGGGCTGCGTTCGGGAACGGCCCCTGATTTTTCGCTGCCGGCAAATCCGGGCCTCGCACAAGCCATTGCCGGTACTGATGGCTTTTATGCAGCCCCCGTAATTGCCGACGGGACGATTTATGCCATTGATGGATCCGGGCAGGTGCTGGCGGCTGATCTGCAGACAGGAACTGTTCAATGGCGATTTCAGACGGGTGGCGGTCCGGGAAACTGCAACAACGTCGCGGCACCGGCGGTTATCGGAAATCGCCTGCATGTGGGAACAACAGGCGGTCTGTACTACGTACTTGACCGAATCACCGGAGCTGTCATTCGTCAGCTGGATTTGCGGGAACCCGTGTTTTCGGCTCCGGCTGTCGGACAGGACCGCGTGTATGTGGCCACCCTGGGGGCTCGAGTCCTGGCGCTCACGGCCGACGGTGAACAGATCTGGGACTGGGACTTTGTTCGCAGCGTGGTCGGGTTTGAGGGGAATCGGTGGAGTGGTGAGGACTGGCTGAAGGCTCGGGGCGATCGAGTCACCTGGAAGGATCATTTTGTTTGTTCACGGGATATTTGTCTGCTGGGACGGACCGTGGTGATACCGGCGGGGGGACGGACGGTGTTTCTTGAGGATCGAGGAGCTGAACCGGTGCTGGTGACAGCCGCTGCGATTCCCGAGTATGTCGGCAGTGAGTATCCGGCGACGTTTGGTCAGTCGGCCGATGCCGAGGGCAACGTGTATGTGCACTGGCACAGGCGGGATAATGCCGGTCGACTGGAAGTTCTGAAGCTGTCCGAAGGTGTGGTCACCAGCAGTTTCATCAATTCGACTCAGACGGCCATCGACCTGCCGGGACTGCTCAGTTTTGCGGCGGTGGCGGTGCGTGATGGAAACATTTATCGCACGAAGCCGGAGGCCGGTCAGGGACTGTGCCGGCATCGGGCGGATTCCGGCGAGGTCACTGTGCTGTGCGAAGCTCCGGCGATCACTGCACCGGTACTGACTCAGCAGCACGTCGTGTATGGCGGGCTGGATGGGAGACTGTACATGGTTCCGCTGGATGGTGGGGCGATCAGCAGTTTTGCCACGGCGTTTGACTGTCCGATTTCGGCATCGGTGGCGATTGCCGATGAGCGGATTGTGGTGGCCTGTGAAGACGGTTATCTGTACGTCCTGGCTGCGGACGGTCGGGCACCTCTGCCGCAGCGTGATCTGCAGGTCTGGCGGGTTCGCAGTCCGCTGCAGGGACCTTTGGCCAGCGCGGAATATGACTGGTACACAAATTACGGAGATTTTGGCTGCACCAATGCCAATCAGCAGGGCTTGAAACCGCCTTTGCGGATGCGCTGGGCACGGCGTCTGGAGGGTACGGTGAAACATCTGCCGGTGTGCGGTGGCGGTCGCCTGTATACGCATACCGCCGAGGGGCAGGTGATTGCCGTCGAGCAGGATACGGGGCGGATGCTGTGGCGTCGGTACTGGCCTGACGTGTATCTGTCATTCACGTCACCGCTGTACATTCGCGAGCGACTGCTGATTCCCCAGGCCGGCATTCGCCGTTCGCTGGTCCGCTGTCTGGATGCTGCGACAGGGAAGATGCAGTGGGAGGCACCGTTTACGGGATCGCCGAGCTGGAGCCGTCAGTTTCCGCCGGTCGTGTCGGGAAACCTGGCCATCTATGCCTCGGGCTCCGGACGTTATTCCCATCAGGGGACCGAGAAGCCCTACATTTTTCGCGGTGAACCGGAGCAGTCAGCGGACGGTGCGGAAGTGATGAGTTTTATTTATTCAAATGACAATCCGTACTACCCGAAGGATCATCAGCCGACGATCTGGGCGTGGGATCTGGATACCGGAAAACTGGTTTGGCAGCGGGATTTTTCTGAGTACGGACGGGGTGGGAATGACTGCGGTCTGTGTCTGCTGGATGGCAGGTTGTTTTACTCTGTGTTTTTTGGATATTCAGCCAGTCAGCGGGCGCGTCGGGGGCTGCCTGAAAAGAACAATGGGCTGACAGCCTGTCTGGATCCGCAGACCGGTCAGGTGCAGTGGCAGACCACCGACTACTACGTCACCTCCAAGTGCACGCTGACAGGCCGTGACGGCAGGCTGTACATCGGTGGCTTCAACCGGGCCTCGGAGGAGACTCAGGATCGCTTCGTGTGGTGTCTGAATGCCGCTGATGGTTCGCTGGTCTGGAAGTCGGATGCTGTGACATCTGCGCTGAATGTGGTGACCGTGGGCCCCACGTTTATCTTCTCGAATGCACTGCGTGGTCGCGGCAATGTTTTTGATCGTGATACGGGCAAGGTGGTGGGTGGAGTTGGTCACAATTATGCGTGCTGTCGATTTACGATGTCTGAGCCCTGTATTCTGGGGGCCAATATGGACATGATCGATCTGTCTCAGGACAGTCGTCTGGTATCAACGGGCCCGGCGATTGACAGCCGTGAATGTCTGGGTGCAGTGGTTTCGAACGGTCGGATTTTCTACACGTCACAGGCCAGTGGTTTCGTGGTCTCGCAGACGTATGGTGACGAAGCAAAAAGTGTGGGGCCGATCTGGGAACGTTAACAGGTGTCTGCCGAATTCCGCGGCAACAGCAGCCGAACAGATGAGTCTGCCGGGACTGTTGTATTTGTGGTCGCTGTGGTCAGCAGATCACGGCGGCCTGTGGTGTTTCGGCGTTACTCCAAAGTTCATTTCCAAATTTTGCAGAAAGCTGGCGGACAGCAGCGTCTGGGCGGCCTTAACCATTCAGAGAACTCAAGTCGGCACGATGCCGCCTGTAACGAGTTTGGAGAGACAACAAAAAGACAGGCTGGCGGTCGCCTGAGGGGGATGGCTGCTGGTGCTGTCTTTTTGTTGTTGCGCGGCCACCTGAGCAACGAAGGTGTTGCTGACGTTCGGTACAAATCAGATCTCGGGCTGACAAGCCAGCAGTGGGAAAAAAAGGGGCGGGGTTGGGGGCAGATCTCGGGCTGGAAAGCCCGAGCTGCGGTTGTGTGTCCTGAAGTCGGGCAAGTCAGCGGGGACAGCAGCGTGAATGTGCCGTACGACGACACACGCAGCCCCTGCTGCTCTGTGTCGGAAATGCCCTGCAAAAACGGAATTTGCCTGCGGTGTCAGGTTACAGGCCTGGCCTTCCGCCGTCGCGGTCGGTTTTTAGCAATATGACAGGCCCCCTCGTATACTGCACCGGCCGCTTTCGCCATCAGGTGTACCGTCTGACCGTCCGGCTGCCACGGCAGTGACTCAGCACCCTTTCCACGAAACATCCGCCCCAGACACTGCTCCAGCAAATCCTCAAGATCACGCACCTCATCATGTTCCATCACCCATCACCTCTCTGCTGACTCACACCCATTCCAGTCGCTGCAGGCTGGCCGGAACCCCCTGCCACGGTCGCACCCCGGTACGCTCACGACGCTCCGAAAAATGCGCACACACTCCAAATTGATCCAGCCCGCTCCAGTCCGCCAGCTTCGCTCCGGAACCGTCCGCCGCCACAAAATCCTCAGTCGCAAGTTCCAGCTGCTGAACCTCGTCCCCGCCCGCAATCTCACGCTCACACACCCACGTCTGCCGCGGACCCCGATAATTCCGCCACTCGTTCTGCACAATCACAAATGTCAGCCAGTTCGTGCGTTCCATCCGCAGACTGATCCGCAGGCGAGCTCCGGCTGCACCCTGATACAAAGGGTCCGTCAGCTTCCGCGTCCACGTCTGCACGAGGCTGACATGCCCCGCATTGAGCTGATACCAGTCCCGCAGCCCGCGCGAGAAATCATCAATCAGCGAACCCCGCTGCAGACTCGCCTGCACTGCCGCAGTCTGCAGCTGCTGCGGAGCCGCCGACAGCAGCTCACTGCTTAAACACAGCCGCTGCACCGGTTCACGAAATCCTGGCAACTCAGACATGTCCACCGGCTGAGGCAGACGGTAGAAGACATTCGCAAAGACAAACAGCGGTCGCTCGAGGGATTCCAGCGGCAGACCGGCCTGCAACCACTGCCCCCCGCCTGCAGCTGTGCCCTGCCCGTTCCCCGTCGGTGGCTCCACCGGCTGCGCCACGACGTCCGCACTGCGCCAGAATCGGGCGCGCGGGTCCACGTCCACACTGTAATACACTTCACAGCGATCCACCGCCCAGTCATGCCTCGCCGGATGAACCTGTACCCGGGGTGATTCGCCAGCGCTCAGCAGCAGTCGCACGGCCGGCGTGTCCGGCAGCGCCGGACCACCGCGCAGATGCTGGTCCAGCCACAATGGCAGTGCCACCGCAGTCTCCTCCGCCAGCCGATGATTCATGTGGATCGTCCAGCTGTAACGCAGCTGCTGATCCGGAATCAGAAGATTCGTACGGTAAACATCATCCATCCACCCATGAAAATCATTGGTGGCACTGCGGTGCAGCACTGGACAGCGAATCAGCGGTGCCACGCTTTCAAAGCTGAGCGTTCGACGGAACAGGTCCAGGTCACCTGTGACATGGTCCTGAGCACGACCTCGGTTCCCGGCGAATTCATGCAGCTGCCAGCGCCAGCCGGCTCCGCCAACCCCCGGCACCGCCACTCGGACTCGCCGATCCGCCGCCGCCGTGTACATTGTCAGATTGCCGCCCATCGAGTATCCATGGACGCCCAGCCGCTCCGCGTCCACCTCCGGCTGCTGCTCAAGAAATGTTAATGCACGCTGGCAGCCCAAAGTCAGAATATACCAGTTGTTGTTCCGCGGATCCTCGCGATCCGTCAGCAGCTGCTGCGGACCGGGCAGCACGGACGCGTAGCCCGCGACATTCAGCTGAGTCGGATCGATGTTGCCCCAGTCCGTCGCCGGATCGCCCGGTTCCGCACCCTCCAGCGGATTCACCGGCGGTTGACCGGTGCTGCTGCCGCCCCAGCTGATACTGAGCCCGGCATACCCGCGAGCAGCCAGAAAACGGACCTCACTCAGAGAACCTCGCTGACCGCCGCCATGGATGTGCAGCACGGCCGGCAGAAGACTGCCGCTGTCCCGCTGAGACCCGGGAAATCCATAAATGGCGGTGAGCCTGGCTGCGGTGCCGCGAAAAGTCCCCACCAGAAATCGCACGTGTCGCAGGATGATGCCGTCAGCCTGCCACTCCCGAATCAGCTCCGTCTGCAGCGGATCCCGACGCGGATCAAACTGAGACCACAGCTCCGCGGCGGTCTGCGGTGTCCCCACCTGCTCGTCAGCCAGTACCGGCAGATGTCGGCTGAGGGCTACGGTGGCAGCAGCAGTCAGGAAACCGCGACGAGCACAAGCTTGCGGAAACAGATTCGCAGCCGGATCAACGGGACCGGATAGTGTCATGACACCTGACCCTCTTCTGAACGCTGAGTGAATAACTGCTGAACCTGCGGCTTCACCACTTTGCCCATGGCATTTCGGGGCAGAGCTTCGCAGATCAGCAGCTGCTTTGGCAGTTTGTAATATGACAGCCGTTCGCGACACCACTCTTTCAGCTGTGGCAGATCCAGCTGACAGCCCGGCTGCAGGACCATGGCTGCGGCGACGGCTTCGCCCCACGTTTCATCGGCAAGCCCCACCACTGCACACTCACGAACGGCCGGGTGCTCCAGCAGCGTCGCCTCAATCTCCAGCGCCGACAGCTTGTAGCCGCCACTCTTGATGATATCGACCGATTGCCGGCCCAGAATGCGAAAATAACCCTGTTCCAGCACCGCTACGTCACCCGTGCAGAACCAGCCGTCGCGGAATGCCGACGCAGTAGCCTCAGGACGCTGCCAGTATTCACGAAATACTGCCGCCCCGCGAATGCGAATTTCCCCCGGCTGGTGCTCTTCCGTGATCTGCCCGCCATGCTCGTCATACAGCATGGCGTCAACTCCCGGCAGCGGCACACCCACGGCTCCCGGGCGACGCTCACCACGCAGCGGATTGGAAAGTGCCATGCCAATTTCGGTCATGCCATATCGCTCCAGCAGCATCTGACCGGTCAGGGCATGCCAGTGTGCATGGACCGACGCCGGCAGGGCTGCGGACCCGGACACCATCAGGCGCAGGCGAGCAAAGGCGCGGCAGACGGACTGCTGTTCGGCCGGCGGCAACTGCTCAATCATCCGGATCAGTCGCACGTAGATTGTGGGCACAGCCATGAACACCGTGAACGCATCCTGCTGCAGACGCTGCAGGACAGCCTGCGGCTCAAAGCCATCGAAGGGCTCGATCAAAGCTCCGCAGTACAGAGCACAGCTGACCACGTTAATGATGCCGTGAATATGGTGCAGCGGCAGAAACAGCGGGATGCGATCCGTGGACTGCCAATCCCACGCCTGCACCAGCGATTCGATCTGCGCCTGAATGCAGGCGTGAGTCGTCACGACGCCTTTGGGACGGCTGGTCGTTCCGCTGGTGTACAGAATCATGGCTCGCCGATCAGTGCTGACCGCGGGCAACGCTGCCGCGTCAGTGACGAGGTCTGCGGGCGGATCACCGGCAGGACTGGCACAGCACAGCAGGCGAATTCCGCGCGCTTCGCAGAGTGGTCTGAGCCTGTCCAGCAGATGTGCGGACGTCAGCACTGCTGATACTCCGGCATCATCAAAACAGTACTCCCATTCCGGATCTGTCGCCGACAGGCACATGGGGACCGCGATCCCGCCGGCCTGCCAGACTCCCCACAGTGCGGCGGGGAACCGGTGATCTGCAGGGACCAGCAGCCCCACTCGTGCTTCCCCGAGATCTGCTGACTGCTGCAGCAGAGCGAGTGCATTGGCGCTGGCCGCTTTGAGCAGATGCTGTCCGGTGACGACGTCGGTCGCCGTGCGAAACGCCGGGGAGTCCTCGAATCTGGTGACCTGTTGCAGGATGGGGAGGAGCATGGTTAATTGTCAGTTGTCAGTGGGCGAGCCGCGGACGGGAGTCCGCGGGTGCGGGTGCGTCGGGAGTGTAGTAAATCCCTCTGCGGATGAACACGAAATCAGTTTGTCTTCGTTGCAGTGTAAATCGCACCGGCACCCCTCTCCCCCGTTGCACGGGGGCGAGGGGAGGAATAACAGTTTTCAGTCGAAACAGGGCCTTTAAATCGCGACTTCGCGTGCAGCATCGTGCGGCTGATCGCTTAGAGTTGATGCGGTCAAAATCTGCTTTCAACCTTCGCGCAGTTTCGAATGCGATGGCCGGTGCAGCGTTACTGCCCGCCGACAACAGCCAGCACTGCGCGGACGGTCAAAAACACGACAGAGGGCCCCAGCAGGCAGCCCAGTCCGGTATAGAACGTGGCCGTCATGGCTCCGTAGGGCACAAGCTGGGGATTGGTCGCTGCCAGCCCCGCGATGACTCCGCTGTTCGTGCCCTGCAGTCCGCCGAAGATCATGGCTGCGCGAGGTGTATCGAGACGGATGGCTGAGGCGACGAACGGGGTAATCAGCATCACGGTGACCGCCTTCACCAGTCCTGCCGCCACACTGAGCGCAATGACATCAGAGCTGGCATTCAAAGCCGTGCCGGTGACCGGCCCCACGATGTAGGTCGCGGCGCCGGCGGCGATGGTTGTGATGCTGACCGCGTCGCGATAGCCGCACAGCCAGGCAATCACCGCACCGGTTGCGAAGGACGTGAACAGTCCCAGTGCCAGCGACAGCGCACCCCAGAGTCCGTTGCGGAGAAATTCATCAGCCCGCACGCTGAACGCGGTCGCAACAATCGACAGATCCCGCAGCATGGCTCCGCCCAGCAGGCCTGTGCCGGCCAGCAGCGGCACATCCGCGACTCCCTTCGTCCCTCCGGAATACCAGCCGGCCAGTCCAGCCAGCAGCAGGCCGAACGCGATGGCGATGGCAGACGGGTGAATCCGTCCTCCCGTCAGTCGTTGCGACGCCACCTCGGCCGCAAACATCAGCAGCCCGACAAAGACGAACGCCGTCAACAGGTTGTATTGAGTCAGCACATCGTTCAGAAGTTGCATGAGTTGTCAGTTGTCAGTTGTCAGTTGTCAGTTGGCAGTTGGCGAGCCGCGGACGGGATTCCGCGGGTGTGAGTCTGCGGGTGTGATTCCGCGGGTGTGAGTCTGCGGGTGTGAGTCCGCGGGTGTGAGTCCGCGGGGGCTGCGAATGACCGACTTCAGCTTGTTGCTGTCGCGCTGTCAATCGCACTGGAGGATCGATTTGATCTGATTTGTTGTTGTTGAGTTTTCATGGTGAGGTTCGGATTGGACCTGCCAGCCCCTGCTGCTGCACTTCCCGACCGTGCCAGATCGCGTCGGCATTTTCCCGCTCCTCCCAGTGCGGCCTTTCGTGGCACGAACCGATCTGCGTCATCCGCCCTCTTCTCTGTGGCCTCTGTGGTTAAAAAACACCCCCCTTCCCGATGCTTTAATCCCTGCCCTGCTCTGCCATGCGGATCAGAGCGGCGGTCAGCAGAAAGCAGGCTGCGACGGGGACTGTGCCGGCGGCGGCAGCCACGAGTCCGCCACTGAGTGCCCCCATGACATTTTGGCTGGCGGCCATCGCCACGACGATCGGCACGTACAGCAGGCTCCAGTACTGAATGCCGGATTCTGTGACAGTCGGCATCAGTCGGCGTTGCCGCAGCCAGCTGATACCGCCAATGAGCAGCAGCATTGCAATTCCGACACCGCCGAGATCGGAATTCAGCCCCAGCGTCTGCCCGAGTGCTCGACCGACGACAGTTCCGATCAGCAGGCAGGCCGCCAGCAGTGCTGTTCCGTAGATGACCATTGGGGTTTCCTTTCCGAGTGTGACATTCCGGGCACGCCCCCTTTCTGCACTCCTCGGGCACAGT
>SXXK01000014.1 GCA_005791255.1 Planctomyces sp. | reverse complement strand
GAAATGCTTCATGAAGCCAATCAGGTCGGTTACGGTCGGCTCAACATTGTTCTTCTTGGCCTGATCCAGCGTCTGAAGAATTTCTTCAAAGTTTGGCTTGGTCAGCATTTTTGTCAATTTCTTGACTGCTGAAATCGCAGCTTTGGCTTCCTTATAGCCGACATCGTCAAATTTGGCATTCTCCTGAAATTTGCTTTCCAGGTTAGCAATCGCCTGATCCACAGCCTCATCAGGCACCCGAATCCCCGCATTCCGCGCCGCCAGCACTCCCATCAGAACCGCGCCCGATACCGAAGTGTCCGCGTCCGTCGCATCCGGTGAATACCGCCACGCATGAAACGGATTGCTCTTCTGCGATGTCACAGAAGCACGCACCGCCAAATCCAGTGCCTGACCCACCGAACGACGCTGACCCTGCTCAGCCACAGCACCTGCCGCACCGCCCCCGGACTCCGCACCAGCCCACAACGTGGACTCGTCCAGGACACCATACACCTCACTCAGTGCCAGACACGCAAAACCATGGTGATACATGCTGCCATGACCCATGTTCGTGGCGAAAAATCCCGTCTCCCCGGACTGGCTGCGAATCATGCTCCGCACCGCCCGCCGGATCGGTTCACGGTACGGACCAAAATTCGGATCCTCACCGCTGGCCAGAAACGCCATCACACACATGCCCGTCACACCCGGACCGTTATCACCGCCGTCCCAGCTGCCCTCCGCTGTCTGATTGGCCGCCAGCCACTTCAGTCCACGCTCGTAAATCTGCTCCACCTCACGCGGCACGTCCGAACCAAAACGCAACTGAGGATCCTGTGCAGAAACGGGAACTGAAAATGCCACACTGATCAGCAGCGCAGACGCACACAGCCACCGCACACGCACCCAAACACCCACCCACGAACTGTCCAGTAATCGCATGCTGTCCCACTCCCGCAAAGCAGCAGAAAATCCCGCCACCAATCCCCGAAGTAGAACCGGAAATTTGCTGTCATGCCACCGGATTCCGGTGGAAATCGGGATTCCCCGCGAGGAAATCACTGGGGAGCCTGGAATTCCGGCTCAGCCACCTTCTGCAACTCCGGATAATCCGCGCGCACGCGCCGCAGAAACTGCTCCGCACGCTCCACCTGCTCCACACTCCCCCCCGCTCGCACACACTGCTCCGCAAACTCCAGAATCGGTCGCACACCCGACAACCGCTGCTCACGCCCCCGCACTCCCTCAGCAGAGCCCGCACTCACCGCACGAATCGGCCCCAGCTCCGACTCCGCCAGACGCTGCAGCTCCGGAAACGCCTCCCAGTCGCCCCAGCGAGCCAGACTGGTCACCGCCGTAAATCGCAGCACAGAACCCGCCGCCAATCGCCGCATACAACGACTGGATGCCCCATGACCAATCACACCCGGCTCATACGTGCGAAAAAAATCCAGCGACTGCGCCAGCGCCAGTCGCATCGTGTCCCGACCTCCAGCCCCCAAAAACTGACGCTCCACCTCCGCCAGACCAGACTCGCCCGTCAGCAGCAAATACCCACCCAGCAATCCCTCAGCACCAAACCGAAACTCACCCGTTTCAGCATCCAGAAACCGCTCCCGCAAAAACTCAGCATCCCCCGCATCACCACTCAAACCCAGCAGCAAACCAGACAACCCCAGACGCTCAGGACGCATCAGCGGATCCGCTATCCACTCACGCAGACGCGCCGGCTGATACAAACCACGGTTTGCCTTCACGTCCGCATACGCCGCGCCCGCAAACTCGGCCCACGCATCACCAGCCACCTCCGCGTCCGCAGACTCCAGATGCCCCGCATAATACGGCAGTCGCAGGGCCGCCGGTCGCGAGCGATCCGGCAGACCACGCAAATACTCAAAACACTCGGCACTGATCGCCAGATTCTCCGTCCAGTCCACCGGCTCCGGCGAACTCACGGCCTGCGACGCTGTCGCTGTGACTGTCGCCGCTCCCGACTCAGACCCGGAAACACCCCCCGTGTCAGCCGGTACCCCGCTGAACGTCTGCAGTAACGGTGGCTCAGACGGCAGGCCACGGTCGCCGTACAGCAAAAACAAATCCCCCGATCGCCCCACAGCCTCGCCCGGATAAACAATCTGAACACCCGGCTTAAGCCCACATGCCGCCAGGTCCTCCGCTTTTCCAGCCAAAACCGCTCGCACACGCAGCACACTGCGAGCCGGCTGGCCACCACCCACCCCGTCCACTCGCAGCAGCGCCGCCACCACCACAAAATCCGACAACACAAACTGCTCAGAAAATGTCTGCGGCGGAGCCAGGCAAAAAGGACATGACCAGAGCCGGCTCACCGTCAGCACCACAGCCAGGACACACGCCAGCGAACGCAGCATGAAACGCTTCATATGAGAATCCATTCTCGATAAGCACGAACCACGCCCAAAGTCTACCCGCAGGCCTCGGAATCACGAAAGCCGGAGCTGCACCGCGAGCTGCGGAAATCAGAAAAAATACCAGCCCCGCACCCAACCCCCGAACCTGATCAAAATGCCACCAGCAGAACCCGCCACAGCGATTCCGCAGTCGACAAAGTCGCTCAAAAAACAGGCACACCACCGCGCAGCACATCTTCCCCAGCTTTAGAAATCAGCCATCTGTCAGAATTTTCCCCGGTTTTCTTCCAGGTATGACTGGCAATTGTTTTGCATTCCCGAAGATTCTCGTTCAAACTCATGCGCGGCGTCTAAAACAGCCGTGAATTTGCCGCGAAGCGGTGCAGCTTTTGCTCACCTGCCGCGCACGGTTGTTTATGTGCCACCTTTTGGACTACCCGCGGATTTGGGGCGTTCGTGCACCCCGCTCCCTGGCGACATCCAAGCCTGCTCTGCGTAATTTCTCGAATACTTCAGCCAGCGATCCAAAAGACTCGCTGGTTGCCTGTACGTCGATGGCGTTGTTTTTCTCTTTTGTCGCTGGAGGATCTTCTGATGAAAAAGTCTGCTCGCAGCCTGCAAGCTGCGGATCGGCGTGGTTTCACGCTGATCGAACTTCTCGTCGTGATCGCAATCATTGCGATCCTTGTGGCACTGCTCCTGCCTGCTGTCCAGCAGGCTCGCGAAGCCGCCCGCCGCACGCAGTGCAAGAACAATCTCAAGCAGATTGCTCTCGCCTGCCACAATCACCATGACGTCTACAACGCCATGCCACGCGGCTGCTACGGTCCGGACATCACCGTCGCATGGGGCGGAGCCGGGCCACTCAACCTGACTTTCAATGATCACCAGTTCATGGGAGTGCTGCCG
>SXXK01000175.1 GCA_005791255.1 Planctomyces sp. | reverse complement strand
TCGTGTCCATTCGTGGTTCAAAACACCCCTCCATTCGTGGTTCAATCCCCCCTCACAACGCCTCCACCCCCAGACCGGACGTGCAAAACGCCCCCTCCGCAGCTAATCTGCATCCCGCAGACTCCTCCACCGAACCTGCAGCAACCACAAACACCCAACTCTCGTCCAGGTAATACGAGCTTCCGCAATGCAACCAGAACACACCCTGTCACCTCTCCGCCGGCTCAGCACATGCCTGCTTCTTTCAGCGCTGCTGGCCAGTGCCGGAACCGTGATCGCCGATGAACCGGCTGCCGGCACCGACAAAGCCGGCCCCATCTTCAAGGACGGTGAAGCACAGGTCGTCCCGGCCTTCAAGGATTCCAAAAAATGGATCCGCCAAAACCTCTGGGTCGAAACCGAATTTGACTCGGACGGCGACGGACGCAAAGACCGCATGCACGTCGATGTCACACGTCCCGAGCAAACCGACACAGAGAACCTGAAGGTTCCGGTGATCTACGAAACCAGCCCGTATTACGCCGGTACCGGGTCGAATTCCCCGGAAGTCTTCTGGAATCCGCGTCACGAACTCAATGTGGCTCCTGCCCGACACCAGACACCAAAACCCATCCCGCACCAGGAGGGCATGCAGCAGATTTCGGACACGCATGTCAATGACTGGGTACCGCGAGGCTTTGCGGTTGTGCATTCGTGCTCACCCGGCACCGGACGATCACAGGGGTGTCCGACCGTCGGCGGCCCCAACGAATCACTCGCTCCCAAAGCGGTGATCGACTGGCTGAATGGTCGCGCCAGGGGATTCACAACTCCGGACGGCAACGAAACAGTTGAAGCCAAATGGTGCACCGGCAAGGTGGGCATGACCGGCACATCGTACAACGGCACTCTGCCACTGGCTGCGGCCACCACCGGAGTTGAAGGGCTTGAGGCCATTATCCCCGTGGCCCCCAACACCTCCTACTACCACTACTATCGCTCGCACGGACTGGTGCGACATCCCGGTGGCTACATGGGTGAAGACATTGACGTGCTGTACGATTTCATCGCCAGCGGCCCGACAGCCACTCGCGGCTTCTGTGACAGCGAATATCGCGAAATGCAGATGATCCGATTTCAGGATCGCGTCACTGGAGACTACAACGAATTCTGGGCCGGGCGAGATTATCTGAACCAGCTGGGGTCCATGAAAGCCGCCATGCTGATGGCTCATGCCTTCAATGACTGGAACGTGATGCCGGAACACAGCGTGCGAATTTACGAAGCCGTCAAGGCCAAAGGCCTGCCGCACCAGATCTATTTCCACCAGGGTGGACACGGCGGCCCGCCGCCGCTGAAGCAGATGAACCGCTGGTTCACCCGGTATGTGTGCGGTGTTGAAAACGGGGTCGAGAAGGATGCGAAGTCGTGGATTGTTCGCGAAGGAGCAACCCGGGGAAACCCGGTCTCCTACGACGATTATCCGCACCCGGAAGCCAAAATGGTGACGCTGCGTCCGCATCCGGGCGGAGTCACTGCGGGGCTGCTGGCCGAAGCTGGTGCAAACGCAGATCCAGCGGAACCGCAGCTTGAGTCATTGATTGACAACTTTTCTTTCAGCGGAGCAATTCTGGCAAAGGCCGACTGGACCAATCATCGGCTGCTGTATGCAACGCCGGCCCTGAAGGAGCCTCTGCATTTGTCCGGCACGGCGAAACTGAAAATCCGCCTGTCCAGCAGTCGCCCGGCAGCCAACCTGTCGGTCTGGCTGGTCTCACTGCCGTGGACAGACAGTCGCCAGATCACCGACGATGTGATCACTCGCGGATGGGCGGATCCGCAGAACCACGCCTCACTGACCGAAAGCGATTCCCTGACACCCGGCCAGTTCTATGACCTGTCCTTCACGCTGCAGCCCGACGATCAGATCATTGCAGCAGGTGAAAAAATCGGTCTGATGATTTTCTCATCGGATCGCGATTTCACACTGTGGCCGGATCCCGGCACGATTCTCACCGTGGACCTGAATCACACCAGCCTTGAGCTGCCTGTCGTGGGCGGCACCACAGTGTTCCAGCAGGCTCTCACCGCACCAGCGCCTGAACCGGCCAAATAAGCCCGTCCGGACGCGAAAATCAGAACGCAGGTCTCGGGCTTTAGCCCGAGACCTGTCCGGCCAGCTCAACAACATTCCGGTCCACCCGCCATGCTCCGATTCCTCGCCTGCCTGTTGCTGCTGACACCTGTCGCCCTGGCCCAGCAGGCCGCCATGGAAGTCACATCCGACGTCCGGCTGGACCCCGCCCGCACCTATGGAACCCTGATCATTCGCAAAAGCGGAGTCACCATTGACGGGCAGGGGGCCTGGCTGGTTGGTGCACAACCGGATTCCGGCATCGCGTCCAAAGATTACAAGGGGATTGCCATTTTGGCGGAAGGAGTCTCTGATGTGACGCTCCGCAACGTCAATGCCCGCGGCTGGGACACCGGGCTGGTCGTTCGTCAGGGATCCAGGTGGCTGATTGAAAACTGCAATTTTTCAGACAACTTTCATGATCCGGATTTCGGCTGGGGTGAGAATGGACGGCGCGGCGGCATACTGCTGGACCGCGTGACTCACTCCACGTTGCTGCGGAACCGTGCCAACCGCGTGTGGGACGGTTGCGTGCTGCTGAATTCAGACGACAACCTGCTGGTGGACAATGACTTTTCGCACTGCTCAAACACCTGTCTGAAACTGTGGACAGCCAGCCGCAATTCCATCCGCAACAACGTACTCAGTCATGGCATTCGCATTGCTCCGAACGAAGTACATGCGCGGGACTCCACCAGTGTGCTGATTGAAAGCGGTTCCTGTTTCAACACGCTGCTGCACAACGACTGTACACATGGCGGAGACGGGATCTTTGTCAGAGTCCTGAATGGATGGTGCAGTACCGACAACTATTTCGAGGGCAATGACTGTTCGTATGCCAACAACAATGGCGTGGAGTGCTGGGCACCTCGCAATACGTTCGTGGCAAATAAAGCCAATCACAGCAGTTATGGATTCTGGCTTGGCGGATCCGATCAGACGCGTTTGATCAGGAATGAGGCTTCGTATAACGGGCTGGCAGCGGGGCATCACAATTCGCCGCATCTGCCGGATTCCGGTCATGCCGGAATCGTGTTCATGTTCGGATCCTCCAGTCATACACTGGCTCGAGGCAATCGCTGTGTGGGCAACAACGGGGCCGGGATAGCACTGATTGGAGATCAGGGGTCCCAGGGTAAAAAGTGGAAGGCCTGGCACTGGGTGCTGCAGAACAACCGCCTGGAAGACAATCGCTGGGGCATTTACGGGCAGTATGCGGACTGGATTGTGCTGGCCGGCAACAGCTTTGTTCACAACACAGTGGCGGACATGCAATGGGCGGAAGGTGTGACAGGAGTGACCGAGCTGCCTGCGGGTGACGCAGAGACGGTGTCAGACAGCAGGGCGTCAGTGCAGATTGCGGGGCCGGAGGTTTTGTCAGCTGGGCAGCGCGGTACGTGGTCGGTTCCCGGTGGTGAAGATCTGTCAGTGACATGGCAGATTGATGATCAGCCGCTGCAGCAGGGGCTGAAGGTGACTCAGCAGTTTGACCACCCCGGTTTCCATCGGATCGGGGTCAATGTCGTCGCGAGCGGACAGATTGAACCGTCGTGGCGCAACGTGTATGTGGTGGAGGACGTACCGGAACTGGGCACGGAACATTCCGGGGCAGGGTGGGAGATTACGGATTTTCATGATCGAGTGCGCAGCGATCAGCAGGTGTCGCAGGCCACTTTCGCGGCTGCGAATCAGTCGTCGCTGGTGGGGCAGCAGGCACTGCAGGTTGCAATCACCCCGTATGCGGGATTTCGAGTCGCATTGACGTGGCCGCAGGACCGTTCGCTGCGAATCCCCGGACGGCCGGGGCAGCAAATGAGTGTCTGGCTGCGAGCAATCAATTCGGATGTGACCGGCTGGCAGGGCGGGCCATTTGTGGTGCTGCACGGGACAGACGGCAGTCGTTGCCATCTGGAGCCGGCCCGTGGACGCGATCTGATGCGGGAATTGTCGTACAGTGAAGAGCGTGAAGGCTGGCGGCGTCTGACAGTGCCACTTTCCGGTGGCGGCGACTGGGTGCGTGACGGCGCACTGCCAACTGAAATCTGTGCGATCAGCCTGTGTTTTGATTCCTGGGGAGCACCGCCGCTGCAGCTGTGGCTGGACGGCCTTGCCATCACCCCTGCCGCAGCACCGGCCCCCTGACCACCAGCACTGCGAACTGACACCGTCGCATCTGGCCACCCGACGCGGTACGGAGCGCACAGCGCTTATAGGTCCTATGGGTCCTATGGGACCTATGGGACTTCACAAACCGCCCAACCCTGCGATTTATCCGCACCCATCCACGTCAATCCGTGACAAAAAACACCCCTGCATTCGTGTCCATTCGTGGTGCAAAACACCCCTGCATTCGTGTCCATTCGTGGTGCAAACCGCCCCTGCATTCGTGTCCATTCGTGGTGCAAACCGCCCCTG
>SXXK01000174.1 GCA_005791255.1 Planctomyces sp. | reverse complement strand
GTCTCGATCAGTTCTTCGAAGTCCATGCCTGCCGTTCGTTTCCACACGGGAATGCGTGCTTAAAAGCACTGGCAGGCAAACTGACCCTACGGATCTCTCACCTCTGCCCGCTACATGCCGGCCAGCATACCGGCAGACTAGCGAACGTCAATGGTGGAATCAGCGGGTTCGAGGTCCCCGGAGCGGTGGGGCGAGGGTGTTGACGCAGCTGCCGGGGGCTCGGCGGAGACGCGATTTGCGTGCGGAGTTCGGAGGCTGCTGGCGTAGCTGATGATGGCATGGCCAGGTTTGATGAACCGTGAAAGGTTCGCAGGGAGGTTGCCTGTGTCTGAAAGCGGCTGGTTCGGCGGAAGGCTCAACCTTTTTCGTATGCGGTACGCGTCCAGGGCCTGTGCAGTCTGGCTACTTTTTCTTCTTCACGGCCAGCTGCTCAGCAGTCAGCTGCAGTTCGCCAAGGTCGAGGGTGCCGGTGGCGGGGATGGTCAGCAGCAGGCCGCCGCGGTCGAGGGTTTCAGATGTGCTGCCGCGAGTCCAGCCGGGAATGTTTTCAGGACGCTCATGCCAGAAGCGAAAACGCCATTCACCGGCAGGCAGCTGCGGCAGGTCCAGCTGTCCGTCGGCATCAGTGACGGCCGCATAGGGATGGTCGAGCACGACCAGCCAGGCACGCATCCAGCTGTGAACGCTGCAGTCGACTCGCACCGGCAGCGTTTCCGCTTTGCGGATGATGCGTTCCGAAGGTTTGCCGGAGGGGATCACTTCGTTGAAGGGGGTGGAGCGTTTCAGGAAGGCGGCGGCATTGTGTACGACGGGGTCATTGTTCAGCAGCTGCAGCGGCTGTCCGGTCTGCAAACACAGGACTCGCGGTTCAAACCGACAGCCGCGATTGTCCAGCTTCGCCGGCTGCAGCGGCTGCAGCGGCTGCTGCCGCTGCGGGTGAATCGGGACGGGTGATTTCGCTTCAAGCCAGACAATCAGGTTGCGAATCCCGCGATTCTGCGGATTGACCGTCAGGGATTCATCGACCAGTCCGACGGTGCCGCAGACCTCGGCATCACGTTCAATCTGCAGCGGCTGCGGTGCAGGCAGCGGGTCCGAGCCGGACAGAACAAAGCGGGCTTTGAGCGAGCCCCAGGCTGGTTCCTGAGCCCAGGCTGCTGAGCTGACGACTGACAGCGCGAGCAGCGCGATGCTGGCAAACAGAGATTTCATGGCGATGGGCCGTATTTCCAATGTGCTGTCAGGGGCTGTCAGGCAACAGCAGGATCCGCGGATGACGGATGCGGACAGCAGCCTGCGGCGTCCCCTGAACAGCAGTGACGAATAATCCGGTCTGACCGGGTTTCAATGGCGGCAGATTTCCCTGGCTGACGACTTCGCCGTTCATGCGAACTCGCAGTGTCGTACCGTCCACCGCAATTTCAAAATCGTTCCACGCATCACGAGGAATGACCAGATTCTGATTTCTCGGCAGCAGTCCGGCGTTGCCCTGCAGAGCGTCAACCTGTCCAAGTGCGGTGGAGTCCAGTGAAAGCAGCAGGCCGGAGATGGAGGTGGCTCCGGTGGTATCCTTGTTCCCGGTCGCTCCGAGGAACAGTCGGAGTCCGCTGGTGGTGCCATGAATCTGCATGCGCTGAACCCAGCGTCCGGGGAGGCTGCGGTTTTCCAGAAACCCGACGGCTGCACTGCGCTGAGTCCCGGACAGCTCAAGCCCTTCAGCGGTGAATTTCCAGAGCGAGCGACCGGAATCGGGAAGCCGGTCTGCGGCAGCGGCGCTCTGCGTGTACTGCAGGTCATCCGGTCGCAGGAAATGGTGCTGGAACTGCCAGCGCTGCAGAATGGACAGCAGGTCGGTGCGTTTCACGGCATCGGCCTGTCCGTTGCCGGACGCGAGGCTTTCAGCGAGTGATTCGGCCTGCTTCAGAGCATCGCCCAGCCCGGGCAGTGCCGCACCGGATTTGGGCCGTTTGGTGAGGTCGGCCGGCAATTTCAGCAGTGTGACCACATCAGCCCAGCGACCGGCATTGGCCGCGTCCACCGCGGACTGCAGCAGCAGCTCGATCATGCGATCCTGCTGGGCTGCGGCGGGAGTGCCTTTGAACTGCCCGGCGACTCGCAGAGTTTCCTCGAGACCCGCGATTCCGTAGCGTTCCTGACGCACTCGCAGAGCTTCCAGAATGCCATCGGTGGCAGCTCGCGCTTTGCTGTCCGTTTCGATGACCAGTTTGAGCAGTGCGAAGTCTTCAGGGCCGGGTTTCTGTTCGTACTGCAGTTCCAGCAGTCGGCGAACAAACCTGGGCCGAGCGGTTGATGACAGTTCCTTTTTGTACTGTTCCTTCAGAGCGGTTTCGGCTTTTTCCACGGCCGCCGCAGCGGGTACTGGAGCGATCACAGGGGCGCCCGAACCTGCGGGGGCTGAGCCCACGGAGACGCTGATGCGGGTGCTGAGTGAACTGGCGCCGTTGAACCGCAGTTCGGGGAAGGCCGGAGTCGCCTCGACCAGAAACTCGTGCCGACCATCCGGGGTACCGGCCGGCACAGCCCAGGTGAGTGTGCCGGTGCGTCCGTCAACAGCAGCTCCGCTGATTCCGGCGGGTGCAGTCAGTTTCAGGGTGAGCAGTTTGGTGAGGGCCTGGTTCTGTGCGGAGAACAGCGGCACTTTCAGGGTGTCTCCTGCCCGAGTGCGCTGTTCGGGGATATTCGGCAGAGAGATCTCGGAGTTTTTCGGCAGCACCAGTACAGAGCGGGTGACTTTAGCCAGCACGGCTGTGCCTTCAGCATTCAGCAGCTCCATGGTGATATTGAAGCGGCCGAGGTCCTGACTGCCTGGATTCAGCTTCAGTTCGCCCTTCACTTCATTGAAGCTGTGCTGCGGCGGTTTGTCGCCCGTCAGCCGGTACTTCATTTTCGGTTCAGGAGCCGGCACGAGATCCGACTTCCATTCGTAAGTCTGACCGGCTTCAAGCTGGATCGGCCCGGACTGTCCGAATTTGAAATCCATGGTGCCGGACTGCACTGTGACGACGATGGAGGTGCCGGAGATGAGTGTTTGTTTGCCGTCATGTTCGAAGTGCAGTTCCACGGGAATGACGTAGGACGCGACAGCGAGGGCCTCGGGAATTTTCCACCGCACCCGTCCGGAATCCGGATCAATGGTGACTCCGGGCGGAGTACTGGCACCGGTTTTCCAGACCAGTTTTCCGGCTGCGGGAGTTTGCGGTGGTTTGTCTTCAAACCCGGGCACCACATCGAGGCTGTCCCCGGCCTGCATGTGGAGCGGTTCGGCGGAGGCGAGTCGGGCGACGGGTACAACCGGCTTTTTTTCCGGGTTTGTTTTGGCGGTGGCGGCGGATTTGGTGGGGGACTCGCCGGACGATTTTGCGGGTTTCGAGTCACCGCGGAGGAATACGAAGGCGGCCACGAGGGCCGTGAGTGCGGCGACGGCCACGAGTGCGACCAGTCCGGCCTTTTGTGTGCGACGGGGACCGGACGATTCGCCTGGGGACGATTTTCCGGAGGCGGTTTTGCTGACGGACGTTTTGCCGGGGCGAATGATGGGGATGGTGGGGGACAGTTCAAAGCCACCGGAGGGCGTGTTGGCGAGCATCAGATCGACGGCTGCTCCGGTGTCCATGGCTTTCAGGAACTGCTGATAGCCGGGATCCTGGGACTCGGAGAAATCGGAGCGACTGAAGGACTGCAGCAGCACGACGGTTTCGGCACCGGGCTGACTGGCGGCCAGTTTTTTCAGGCTGTCGACAGTGAGCGGGGCGCAGAATGGTTCGAGGGCAGCGGCAACTTCGGCGGGTGTCTGAAAGCGTTCCTGAGGATCCTTGCGGGTCATTTTCTGCAGAAGCTGATCAACGGGTGCGGCCAGCTCGGGTCGGAGTGTGCTGGCGGGCGGGACATCTCGTGAGCAGCGAGCCATCAGCACCTGCAGCGGATTTTCACCGGGGAAGGGCACTTTGCCGGTGAGCAGCCTGAACAGGGTACAGCCGAGACTGTAGATGTCGGAGCGGATATCGACGGTGGCCGTATTCCAGCCCTGTTCCGGTGACATGTAATCAGGCGTACCCATGACCTGACCGGCCCGCGTGACGGCCGTGCGTTCTTCGTCGTCTTCGCTGAGCCGCACGAGGCCCATGTCCATGATCTTGACGATGCCCGTGTTGTCGCTGGTCCAGTCGATCATCAGGTTGGCGGGCTTGATGTCGCGGTGCACCATCTTCTGTTCGTGGGCATGCTGCAGGCCGAGTGCTGCCTGTCGGGCGATTTCGCAGGCGACGGAAGCGGGCAGCGTGGAGACTTTTTGTAGGATATTGTCCAGCTGATCCCCGTTGACGAACTCCATCACCATGAAGTCGATTTTGCCGACGCGACCGGCATCGATCGTGCGGACGATCCACGGGCAGTTCAGTCGCGAGGATGCGCGGATTTCGCGGCGGAAGCGATTGACCAGGTTCTGATTGGACGAGAGTTTGCGGGACATGACCTTGACGGCGACGATGGAAGAATCGCGACTGTCAATGGCCTTGAAGACATGCCCCATGCCGCCTTTGCCGATGGCTTCCAGCAGCTTGTAGTGCTGCAGCACGAAGCCGGTTTGTCCCTTCAGCAGCTGGGAGGCCTGCCAGGCCGTCAGCAGCCCCTGACGGACCAGTTCTGCGGCCAGTTCTTCGGCGGCTTCACGTTCGCGGGACAGTGCCAGCGCAACACCCAGCTGAGCGGTCGACATCAGACCGCTTTTTCGCAGGAGTGTCATGAAGTCGGTGGACAGCATGCTGGCCGGGTTCCGGGTACTGTTAAGCGTGACTTGACGGGTGACGAGGGAAGGGCGACGGAGGAATAGTCCAACAGAGGCCGAAGATCCGCAGCGGAATATCAGAAAGGAACTGTGTTTTTTACTAAGAAATCCGGGCGAATTGAAATCCAACGGGGGGAAATTCCCTGCGTGTACGGGTGATTTGCGGGAGGATGTTTGGCAGCCTGACACTGGCCTGCGGGCCTCGATCGGCGGCAAAATCCTGATTTTCCGGCTCCTGAAGGCCACCGGCAGGCTGATCTGAGCAGGGATGACACAGCGGCAGAAGACTTTAGAATTCTGCAGTACTGATGACTGGCGGAAACGTGCCTGGGGAGTGAATCCGTGATGATGACCGACGACAAAGGCTGGCATTTTAAGGCTCGCGGCTGGTGGCAGCAGGTGACGGTCCTGTGGCGTCTGCTGCTGTTGCCGGCACTGTTTACGGCAGTGCAGCCACTGCAGGCGCAGCAGCCATTGACGTGGGAACTGGTGCATGGTCGTGAACGCCTGGATGCTGGTACTCGGCGTCCGGTGCAGCGGCAGTGGCTGGATGAGCAGCGCTGGCTGCAGAAAACCAGTTCCGGCTGGCTGCTGACGGATGCAGCGACCGGAACAGAACAGCCGTGGTACGACGTTTCAAAGGTGGCGGGTGCGCTGCAGGCTGTCGGTCTGGCGGCTGCGGACGCCGAGCGTGCTGCGCGGGGTGACTGGCTGGCGCTGCTGCCGCAGCGGGATGCAGCCGCGGTGCTGGCGGGCGAGCGTCTGCTGAAGGTGCAGCTGCAGTCACTGACGGTTGAAGAAATTCGCGGCGTTCCGAAGAACCCTGAGCTGGCGGAATTCAGCCCCAGCGGAGAGCAGCTGGCATTTGTCAGCGGGAATGAGCTGTGGGTGGCGGATTTCGTCGGCGGCACGTGCCGGCAACTGACCAGCGACGCCAGTGGTGCAGTCCGCAACGGCAAAGCGGACTGGGTGTATTTTGAGGAGGTCTATGACCGCAACTGGAAGGCGTGGAAGTGGAGTCCTGACAGTTCAGCGATTGCCTTCATGCAGTTTGATGATACCGCAGTGCCTCTGTTTCGGATCAGCGATCATGCGGCAGTGCAGCAGACGATTGAGAGTGAACATTATCCGAAAGCCGGAGAGACGAATCCGCTGGTGAAACTGGGGCTGGTGGCAGTCACCGGTGGCCCGATCACGTGGGTCGATACCGGGTCATTCGACCCGCAGGATTTCATTCTGACTCACTTCTGCTGGCAGCCCGGCAGTGACGGCCTGTGCTGGTATGCGCAGAACCGCAGTCAGACGTGGCTGGATGTGATTCTGACGGATCGCCAGGGTGTCAGTCAGCGGCGCCTGCTGCGAGATCAGACTGCGGCGTGGGTCGATAATCCGGGTGATCCGATTTTTCTCCGCGACGGCAGTCTGCTGATCTGCAGTGAACGCAGCGGCTATCGGCATGTGTACCGGGTGTCGGCTGACGGATCGAATATGCAGGCTGTCACTGCCGGTTCGTGGGAGGTGCGGGCGGTGCAGGGGCTGGCTGACGATCAGGCATCGCTGCTGATTTCCGCGACGAAGGATTCGCCGATTGCCGAAAGTCTGTATCGCGTCTCACTGACAGGCGGGGTGACTGAGCCTGTCCGAGTGACATCGGAGCCTGGTCAGCACAACGTGCTGCCTGCACCTGGCGGAAAGTGGCTGCTGGACGACCACAGCAGCCTGCAGCGTCCGCCGCAAACCGTGCTGCGATCCGGGGACGGGGCCGTGGTACGAGTGCTGGCGGAAGGACAATCGCTGCCGCGGGACAAGTACCGCTTCGGAACTGTGGAGCTGCGGCCGCTGCCGATGGCTGATGGTTCCGAGACGTCGGCCATTTTTGTGCTGCCGCCGGATTTTCGACCGGACCGCCGTTATCCGGTGTGGCTGCGAACCTACGCCGGACCTCACAGACCACAGGTGCGCGACCTGTGGAATCCGCGACTTGCCGATCACCTGCTGGCGACTCAGGACATTGTGGTGATTACGTTTGATCCGCGGAGCGCCAGCGGGTACAGCGCTGCCAGTGCCTGGAAGGCTTGGAGACAGCTGGGCGTGGAGGAGACGCGGGATCTGGTGGCGGTGTGTGACTGGCTGCAGCAGCAGTCGTGGGCGGATACTTCAAGGATTGGCCTGAGCGGGCACAGTTACGGAGGTTACTTTACCGCCTACGCCATGACTCACACGGATCGTATTGCCGCCGGCATCGCAGGTGCTCCGGTGACGGACTGGCGACACTATGACACCATCTACACAGAACGATTCATGGGGACTCCGGCAGACAATCCGGACGGGTACCGGAAATCTTCAGTGACAGAGGCAGCCGCTGCGCTGCGGGGGCGACTGCTGCTGGTGCATGGCATGCTGGACGATAATGTGCATCCGGAGAATACACTGGAGCTGGTGCACAGGCTGCAGCAGTCAGAGAAACAGTTTGAGCTGATGCTGTATCCGACGGCACGGCATCCGATTGTCAACAGCCACTACAGTCGGCTGACTTACAACTTCATCATGCAGGCCATGGGACGACCGCAGGCCATCCTGGCCGAATGACGGCGGTCAGGGTTTGGCGGCAGAATCGGAGCGGGATGACGCGGCCGGGGACATTTCTGCGGATGCACTGCGACTGTCGGCGGGACGCGCATTTCCGGTCAGCAGTTCCATGGTGGCGTCGTGTCGATAACCGGGATTGGTCAGAGACAGTCTGCGATTGAAGGGAATGGACCGGTAGACACGACGGTAGGCATCTGCAGCAGCCTGAGCTGACGCCAGTTTAGTGGCAGTGGCCGAGGGTTTGGCGGAGGAGCCTTTGGCGGGGCTGGCCTGAAAACCGCCCGCGGGAACCTTTGCTGCAGGGATGATCTGAATGGTGTCCTGCCCGTCGGCCTTTGTCTTCGTTTTTGATTTGGGCTTTTCGTCAGCGAGGCTGCCGGCGTGGCTGCTGAGGACCACTGCTGCAACCAGCAGCAGGCGGAGCGCGTGGCGGAGAGCAGTGGGAGCGACGGGCGCCGGGAGAAGAGCCATGGGGTAACATCCTGCTGTTGCAATAACGACACAGTGCGTGCGGAATTGCATCACATGTGTGTTTTTTTCAACAGGATGTTAATCTGGGTAATCTGGGGTATTTGAGTCAAGGGAATTTCTGAAGAAACGCCGGTCAGCGAGGTTTTTCTCCGAGGTACACGGTCGCGATGCCACCGGTGAGCGGGTGGAAGGAGGTCTGGCAGAGACCGGCTTCTTCCATGAGTCCGGTGAGTTCGGAGCCGGAGGGGAATTCGGAGACTGACTGGGGCAGGTATTCGTAGGCGGCCTGTCTGTTTCGCACCAGCAGCTGTCCGATGCGTGGCAGGATATTGCGGAAGTACCACTGGTAGAGGCGACTGAGCAGTTTGTTGGAGGGGAGCGAGAATTCGAGGACGAGGACTTTTCCGCCGGGCTGACAGACGCGGGTCATTTCGCGAAGTCCGGCGATGGTGCTGGCGACGTTTCGGAGTCCGAAGGCGACGGAGACGACCTGGAAGGAATTTTCGGGGAAGGGGAGTGCGAGTGTATCTGCTTCGAGGAAGGTGACCTGTCGGCTGTCTCGTTTCTGTTCGGCCAGCTGCAGCATTCCGAGAGTGAAGTCGGAGGCGTAGACGTGCGCGGCGGGGTCGAGTTTTTTGCGGAAGGCGAAGGCGAGGTCACCGGTCCCGGTACAGACATCGAGGATGGGAGCGGAGTTGAGTTTTCCGGCCAGTCGCACGGCTTTCCACCGCCAGTAGATGTCGGTCCCCATGGACAGGAAGTGATTCATGAAGTCGTAGCGACCGGCGATTTCGCCGAACATCTGACGGATGCGGGAGCCGGATTTATCAACGGGCATGGGGATCTCGAGTGAACAGTAACCGGGGTGAAGCGGTGCGTGCTGTGTGTGCCGGAAGTTTAGTGCCGGGTAGCCGAGCTGAACAGGAACCGTGAGCGGACGGAGGGATTAACGCGGGAGATCAGCGAATCCCTGCGTCATCGCGGGACAGCAGGCAGAGGTCGCTGCCGATCTGGAAATCGCGACAGGCCTGTGGTCGGAGGTGGTAGTGGCGACATTTGAGAGTCACGGGGTCGAGCCAGACGCAGGGGAGCAGATCGAAGTGCTGATCGAGCCGAATCCGCTGGCGGACGGGTTCGAGGAGTTCCGGGGGGACATTGAGGGCGGCTTCTTCGCCTGGCTGGAACGGCGGAATGGGGGTGCATCTGCAGCAGGCGGCGCAGTGGTCGCAGGATTCGGGGAGTCTGGTGAGGAGCGACATGGCGGCGGAATGCGGATTATGGCTGAGTTTTGGCGGCGTGGAGGGCGGCGAGCAGCTGGTGCAGTGCAGTGGCGGACGTTTTACCGCAGGACAGCAGTCCCTGGCCGGGGATTCCGAAATGCAGTCCGCGGTGGTGAGCAGCGGGGCTGGGTTCTGTGATTTCGCGGACTGCGGCATGGACTTCGGGGCAGCCGGTGAGCTGCAGGACTGTGGCCACATTGGCTGCGCGGATGCCTCCGGCGGGCAGGATCTGAATGCGGCCGGCGGCCTGCTGCTGCAGCTGCTGCAGCATGGACGCTCCCTGCAGCGCGGTGCTGCAGCCACCACTGGTGAGCACGGTCTGGAAGCCGAGGTCGATGAGCTGTGAGAGGGCTGCGGGGAGGCTGACGGACACATCGATGGCGCGGTGGAAGACGAGATGAGTGGCGGGCAGCAGAGAGCGGAGCTGTCGGCAGGCGGCCAGATTGACTGAGCCGTCGTGGTTGAGGAAGCCAATGGCGATACCGTCAGCGCCCTGTTGTACGAGCAGTTCGGCATCCTGCAGCATCAGGCGAATTTCAGCGGGGGAGTAGTGGAAGTCACCTTCCCGCGGTCGGACCATGGCGATGATTGTCCCGGAGAAGGCGGTGCGGGCCTGCAGCATGAGTGATTGCGACGGCGTGAGGCCTCCGAGTGCGATGGCGGAGTTCAGTTCGATCCTGGCAACACCGGCCTCGGCCGCGAGCAGGACGTCATCAATTCCGCCGACACACAGTTCGAGCATCCGGGTGATCCCTGTTTGTACGTTGTTGCGGGGGGGGGGGGCTGGGAGGATT
>SXXK01000173.1 GCA_005791255.1 Planctomyces sp. | reverse complement strand
TCCCGCACAATCCGCCGGCAAATCGCCAAACCCAATCCCGTACCCCGCTCCTTCGTCGTCGCGAACGGCTCAAACAGCCGCCCCTGAATCTCCGGTGAGAGTCCTGGTCCCGTGTCGAGACTCTCCACTCGAGCCACACTGCAATCCTCACTGCCGGTCAGTCGCACGGTCACCAATCCCCCAGCCGGCATCGCCTCCGCTGCATTCAGCAGCAGATTCACAAACACCTGATTCAACTGCTCGCTGTCCGCGTACACCAGCAATGGCTCATCACCCATCTGCACCTCCAGACGGATGCCCGACTGCACCAGACGCCCCTCCACAAGATTCATGCTCCGCTGCAAAGTCGTCCGCAGATCATGCGACACCCGATTCAGCACAGGAGTCCTGGAGAAATCCAGCAAACCCTGAATCGTTGACTCCATCCGACGAATTTCCCCCAGAATTAATGCCCCCTGCTCACCACTCAACTGCAGCTCACCACCACGCTTCGCCGCGTGCTGCAAAAGCAGCTTCACGGAAGTCAGTGGATTCCGCAGCTCATGCGCCACACCCGCTGCCAGCTCGCCTACCGCAGCCAGACGCTCCGACTGAATGACCTCCTGACGAACTGACTGCAACTCCGAGGCAAAATACCGCAGCCGATCCACCACACGCTCTGCCTGACGCTGCACGTCTTCAAAACGACTCTGTCGAGTAATCCGGAACTCCATCTGACGCGAATCCGACAACGACTCCGTATCACCCAAAGTCACCGCAATCTGACTCACCTCCGACTCCAGACGCCTCGCCACACGCCAGCCGAGCGATACACCAACCGGCAGCCCCAGCAGCAGGACCAGCATCCGCACCAGCATCACACGATAATGCAGTATCTCCAGTGCCTGTCGCTGCGACTGCAGCACTCCCGCATTACGACTGCTCAAATCCAAAGCCAGTGATACTGCTCGACCGGACAGCTCCGAAAACTCCCCCGTCTGCTGCTGATCCTGCAATCGCTCAACTGATCCTCGGACACCCTCACGCAACACCAGTTGCTCAAGACCTGACAGCAGATCCTGAATCACGTCCCGATCAGCGCTGACACCCGGCTCATCACCCGCATTACCCAGCAGGGACTCCAGCCGCAAACGCTCGCCCAACGTGCCATCCCACCGCTGCCGAAGTTCAGCTCCCGTCACTCCTGACTCATGCCAGCTCGCCGCAAAATCCGCCGCCAGATGACTCAGCAGCGCTGACGCCTGCATCGATGCCAGATTCCGACTGAACAGCGCGTCATAACGAGACTCCACCCAGCGCAGATAAAAATTCGTACCCAAGCTCATCCCCAGCCAAACTGCGGCCAGAAATAATACCGGCACCAGCACCTGCCGCTCAAATACACGGCTCAGAAGTCGTTCAAACAGTCTTCCCATGCCCGCCAGTCTAGCGAGCTCCGCTCAGCCGCTCCAGAAGAACCACCCTTGAACTGCAGGCCGCAATTCGACTTTTTTGACGATTCGCAGATCCACCAACTCAGCAAGGCAGACTTCTTGCCAGAAATCACCCTGATACTGAAGCTTTTTTTCAAATCAGACTCAGCATCGACCGCAGGCGAGCCGCCATGCCCCGCGGATCCTCTGACGCCGTTACCGCCGCACCCACCGCCACTCGACAAGCCCCAGCCGCCAGCACCTCACACACATTCAACTCCGTGATCCCGCCAATCGCAAACCACGGAAAATCCTGCGCCCCCCCTGCACCACTGCAGATCCCCGCCGCACCCGATACAAACTCCAGCCCCGGAAACTCCACAAACCGCTTCGTCGTCGAAGGAAACACAGGACCCACACCCGCATAGTCCGCCCCCGCAGTCACCGCCGCCCGCAACTGCGAAACACTGTGAGTCGACAGGCCGACCAGGCCGTCTCTCGTCACCATCCGTCGACACTCACCCGCACCCAACTCCTCCTGACCCGTATGCACTCCCGCCGCACCACTCAACACCGCCAAATCCGGCCGGTCATTCATCACAAACAACGCACCCGCTGACTCACACTCACCACACAACCACTTCGCCCGACGCAATAACTCAGCATCCCCCAGTTGCTTCTCACGCAACTGCACAATGTCAGCACCACCCTCCAGCACCAGCCGCACTGTCTCCTGCCATGACCCGCGACACTGCGACTCTGTAATCAACACATACAAACGTGATTGCTGCAGTCGAACCCTTCGCTGATCACCCACACTCGATCGCCCCGCACCGGACACACCGCACAACCGCTGCTCCAGAACATACACCCGGTATCGCAGCCCTTTCATCACCGCCGCAAACTCCCCGTCCAGCAGCTTCCCAAACTCCTCCAGACTCCGCAGCGATTCCTGCACCCGCCGCAGATTCGCCACCACCACCGACCACAAACTTCCACGCTCCCGCTCCGTCGCCAGGGTCACACCGACGCCCACGTCACCCGTCGTATCGCGATTCCGCAGACGCCTGTGACTGCCCGGCTGCAATCCCTCCACACGCTGTTCCGCCTGACACAATTCATGACGCACACTCTTCAACTCATAAGCCGCAACCCCGTCATCACAAACAAATCGACTGTAGTCCTCCAGCACACGCAGGCCCTCACGAGCCCTGTTCAGGCAGGCATCCAGCACCCTCAATACGCCATCCTCGGAAACCGACTCCGACAACTCCGATCGCTCCTCAACACCCAGCACCAGTTCGCCCGGCTCCAGCACCAGCGGCTCAAACTCCTCGCAGGGAAACAGTCGCTGCTGCAGCTGCTGCCCGGAAACCCCCCGCGACCCAAACAGCATACGCAGCTCCGCACTGTGCTCATAGACCGCCAGCAACAGCACCGCACTCGTAATTGCTCCGTCAGTGGTTTCCCTGCGAGCCACGTCGCGAGCCCGCTCAAGCAGACGCCGAAAACAGTCCGGATCTGCGATATCCGTCAGTCCGCGAGCCACACCGCAGCCACTGCCCTCCGACTCAATCTGCTCAGCAAAACCCCACACGTACTCCGCCGACAACCCCTCAGGCAACACCTGCCCCAAATCACCAGCACCAATCCCACAGTCCCGCAGACATGCTGACGCCAGTGACTCGTCACGCAGCAAACTGAACAACAACACCGCAGACCAGTCCTCCTGGACACCAGCATCACGCGACAGACGCCGACACAGCTCCACCGTGCGCTCGGCCGCCGGAGTAAATCCCCAGGCTCGACTGCGACTCATGTTCCACTCTCCACCACGCCACCAGCAATCGCCATCGAACGCTCAAAAGCAAGACGCAGATCATCCGGAATTCGCGTCGGACGCTGCAACTGATAGTTGAAGACAACCACCACACACCGCGCGGTCGCCACCACCTGCCCCTGCATACGACTCACCACCACATGCTCCAGCTCCACACTGGTGTTCCCCAGCTTCCCCACCCGCGATCCCACACTGACCTCGTCCGGAAATCGCAGCTGACGACGATAATCACACGTCAGACTGGCCACGATCGGCCCTAAACCCGCATTCGTCATCCCCACTCCCGAAGGACACGCTGCCAGCAGATCAATCCGAGCAGACTCGAGCCAGCGAAAATAAACCACGTTGTTCACATGCCCAAACGCATCCTGATCACCCCACTGCACGGGCAGGCGAGTCACCGTGTGGTATCCCCGCAGCAAACCCTGCAACACATCCTCCACACCCGCTTCATCACCGCCCATCACCCAGCCTCCCCGGCACCGGACAGCATGTCTCTGCCCACAACACGCTCAACCACACACCGCACTCCGTCACCACGCACTGCTTCCACCGGTATACCGGCCAGCCTGACCACGGCCAGCCCCATACCTGCCCCGGCCTCCCGCCCCGCTGACACCAGCACAGAAGTCAAACGGCCCAGCACTGCACCCTCCGCCGATCGCAGTTCTGCCCCTGTCCACGCCTGACCGTCCGCCGCATCAACCCCGGACAGGACCACTTTCCGCAGGGCCCGATTGATGTGACCCATGGCATCAAGCCGCGCAATCGGTTCCTGACCCAGATAACATCCCTTCTGATAGGAAATCGCCTCGGAGTTGCGATCCACCTCAGGCGCCAGCTGCTCTGCAGACACATCCGGACCGACCACCGGAAACCGCTCCGCAATCCGCCAGCCCAGCAGCTGCTCATCAGTTGCTGCAGCTGCCCAGCTCGCCAGATCCGCAACCTCAGCAGCCACCACCTGAGCCTCACCGGCCAGCACACACAGCATGCCGCCCGTCCAGCGAAACACGTGCCGCACACCTTCACCCGCCAACTCCACACAGCCCACCGCACAGCGATCCAAACCGCCATCCGTCGACAGCCACAACTGCCCCTGCTGCTCCTCAGGCACCGACCGGACCTGCACATCCTCGGTGATAATATACCGGTCCAGATGCTTCACCAGAGCAGCCTCGGCACCCGCCACACCCAGCACGTGAATCTCGTGCCGCGATGGCAGTGCCAGCACATAACCGTGCGCCAGCACCCTCGCCTTCACATCCACAAAAAATGCTTCCACCGATCGCCCCGCAGGCAGATCACGGACCACATTCGTGCAGAAATTGTGCAGAAACCTGGCCCGATCCCGACCGGTCACCAGAATTCGCCGAAACCGCAGGCCTGCTGACATCATTGAAAACCAGTCAAACAAAACAACACAGTAGGAAATTGCCCCGCCCAACAGTATAGTGGGGGCCGAGCGAAAATCAGATCGGCCGCACGGAAATCGGGGAATCCGGGAAATCTGTATGCACTCTGCTCCTGTCAACCGCCGCTCTCTCATCGCCTCCTGCACCGGACTCGGATTCGGGTCACTCGCCCTGCAGGCCCTCGAGGCCGACAGTCACATTGACCCACTTCAGCCCCTCGCACCCCGACTCCCCAACACCGCTCCCCGCGCCAAACAGATCATCTTCCTGTTTCAATACGGTGGCCCCAGCAGCTTCGACCTGCTCGACTGGAAACCCCGGCTGCAAAAACTGCACGGACAGCCCGTCCCTGGGTCCATCCGCGACCAGCAGGACCAGGTCGGTGGCGTCTTTAAACACTGCCGCGACGAACTGATGGCCGGACCCTGGCGCTGGCAACAGCACGGACAAACTGGTCAGTGGGTCTCAGAACTGCTGCCACACACCGCTCGACACATCGATCGACTGTGCCAGATTCGCTCCATGGTCAGCGAAAGCTCAAACCACGCTCCAGCCACCTACCTGCTGAATACCGGAGCCATCCTTGGCGGAAAACCCTCGCTCGGCTCCTGGATCACTTACGGACTCGGGTCACTCAACCAAAACCTGCCCGGATATGTCCTGCTGCACAAAGTCGCCGGACTCGGCGGTTCGGCCAACTGGAGCAATGCCTTTCTGCCAGCCGCCTTCCAGGGCACACAGTTCCGCCATCAGGGCGATCCCGTGCTCAACCTGCGTCCCCCCGAAAACTACCTGCCCTCACAACGCGATACACTCGATTTCACACGCACTCTCAATCAGCGTCACGCCGCGCAACACCCGGCACACCAGCAACTTGAAGGCCGCATCGCCTCCTACGAACTCGCCTATCGCATGCAGTCCGCAGCCATTGATGTCGGCGAACTGGCCCAGGAATCCCCGCACACTCTCGACGCCTACGGACTCAACAGCCCCAACTCCAGCCTCGCCACCTACGGCCGCATGTGCCTGCTCTCACGACGCCTGATCGAAAAAGGTGTCCGCTTCGTACAAGTCTGCAACGCCGTCGACAAACTGGGCTGGGATGGACACGACAACAATACCGACTACAACATCCGCAACGCCGCTCAAACCGATCAGCCCATCGCCGCACTCCTGCAGGACCTCGACCAGCGCGGACTCCTCGATTCCACACTCGTACTCTGGGCCGGTGAATTCGGACGCACTCCCATGATGCAGGGCAGCTCCGGACGAAATCACAATCCCTACGGCTTCACCATCTGGATGGCCGGGGCCGGTATCCAGGCAGGAAATGTCATCGGAGCCACCGACGAAATCGGACTCCGCGCCGTCGAATCACCGCAGTCCGTCAAAAACCTCCACGCCACACTCCTTACCGCTCTCGGACTGCACCCCGACGAACTCTGCTTCGAACACCTCGGACGACAGGAACGACTCACCGGAGTCGCCGAAAGCTGGGAAGTCATCCCCGGGGTGCTCAGACACACCCGCCAAAATCACCCGTAATCCTCTGCTGTCGAAAGGATTTCCCGTGGTTTTCTGTCCGAAATGCAAAGGCAGCATGGCAACAACGGATATCGTCTGCCCACGCTCCGGTTACGACTTTCCACCCATTTCAGAAGTGCGGACACCCGTCTCCGAGGACAAGTTTGCCTTTTCAC
>SXXK01000172.1 GCA_005791255.1 Planctomyces sp. | reverse complement strand
CCCCCCCACCCCCCGCATTCGTGGTTCAAAACCTCACTCCCCTCACCCCTGACCCGGTTTCGCCCGAAACCACCCGCAAACCCACCGCCAAAGTCGCCTCGGTACCGACGGATGCAGCACCTGCTCCGTCCACGTCTTCCGTGATGCCGCAAAATTGTTCCACGCCAGATCCGCATACGGCTCAAATGTATTTCTTACCGTGCCAATCACACCCTGCCGATGCACTTCCACCAAAGCCGCCGCATAGTGACTGAAAATGTTGCGGTTGATGATCCGGCCGGCTACAAACAAACCCGCCAGCGTCCCCTCGGTCACGCCCCGGATGGTTTCCACCGTCTGCATTGCCAGGGCCCCCGATACGCCCAGCAGCGAAATGTTCTCACTGGCTGCCAGACCCTTCATATCCAGCCACAACCGCCGAATTTCTGACTCCGGAATCAACTGAGTCGGATCAATTTCGTTGAGGGCGGCGCGAGTCTGAGTGATGCTGTCTCGGAGTTCCTGAATGGACAGTGGCGGCAGGTCAAAGGCCGTGGCCGCCGTCCCGCTGGCCTTCCGCACCGATTCCAGCAGATCGTCCACCCTGTGAATCGTTGAACTGTTGTCGATCAGGCCTTTCTTCTGCAGCTCGGCCGCCAGTTCCTGCACATAAGTCCCCGTGCCATAGGCCGCGTCGCTGACAATTGCCAGAATCCACAGCGGAGAAATATGCAGAGTCGTCAGGCCGGTAATGTCAATAAAATTCGCAATCGCTTTCTTCGCCACAAACCGCCCCGGATCTGTCTCCGTCCCCGTGACAGCAGCAGCCGGTACTGCAGGGGCTGCCGCTGTCACGGCAGCCTGCTCCTCAGGCACCTCGGCCACAGACTGCAGCAGAAAATTCACCGAATTGCGGATCGCCACCTGATAGCTCTTGGAACTCTGAAACGCCTGCGGAATCACGAATTCCGCTATTTCGCGAGCCGTCCCGGCAGTCAGCCCGACGGCACTCCGCAACAGCCTCTCAGGCAGCGAAATTCCATACAGCAATCCGTCCACCAGTTGAGCTGCCGTCAGCTTGTCCGTCATTGCAATCTGCCTGAATCTGAATTGAACTGCAACTGCCTGCCTGCCTGCCCGGCAGCCCCCCGAATTATGCCGCCATCGCTCGAAAAAAACACTCGCAGCCGCGGCCTGCAAACTCGCACCAAACCCCGCAGGCTGCACAAAATCCCCGAAATATGAAAAACGCCCTTTCTGAGCCCCTTCCTGGTCGCCCTGTCAAACTGCAGATTCTAGACTGCCGCCACAGCGTACGCAGACTTTTCCTGTCAGGGAAGTTCTCCCAAAAGGGCAAAGCTTCTGCCGTTTGCCGAATGTGATGCGGCTGACGGAATTCAGCGATCCGGAAAGATTCGGCGACGATAACGCAGGAAAGCATCAGGCCGATCAGGCCAATTCGTGCTGTAATAAGGAGATTTCAGTGGGCAGCACGCAGCCGTCAGGGCTCTGGGGAAAACGCAGTACAGCTCTGCAGGTACTTTTTGCCGTGTTCGCGGTCATCACCGTCTGTGCCGGGTCACAGTGGTTGTCCGCCCGATCAGACGAAACGGACGCAGCCTCGCACGCAGTGCTGCCGCGTCCTCGTGATATGGCCGCTGAGACTCTTGACGCGGCCAGTCCTGAACTGGCAGCCCGCATCGAAACACTCTGGAATTCTCAGGCGTCCGCGGACGACCGTCGCCAGGCCCTGACCGAACTTCAGGCACTGGTCCCGGCTATCCCCGCCGATGGCCCGCATGCGTCACTGCGACAGCGACTGCTCCGCCGACTGGCGCTGCTGTCAGCCGCACTCGATGCTGCCGCCGTCTCCAGCCTGCAGGCCCCCGCGTCGGATTACACCGCTCAACTGCAGTCCGCCACCGCACAGTTGGCCGCAGTCCTGAACACCACCCCCAACGGCCGTCTGTGGATCGATTATCTTGCTCTGGGCGGATTGACTCAGCCCGCTGACAATGGCACCAGCGAACGCATCTCGGCCTTTATCACTCGAGTTTCCGGCATCGATCAGATGTCTCCTGAACAGCAGGGCTTTCTGCTCAGCAGCGAAGTGCAGGATCTGAAGGCATCGGCGGAATCGGCCCTCGCATATCGCCAGACCTTCGCCTCCGATGACGAAGCTCGCCAAGCCCTGCAGCAGCACATTGACCTGCTGGTGCGAGGTCTGCTGCAGAACGAAGTGAACCCCAGCATTGCAGCGGCCGATCGCGCCCGGCATGCGTGGCGTTCCATTCGCGCCCGCTTCCCCGCCGCCGCCGACGTGCTCCGACCCGGACTTAACGAACACTACCTCAACAACAACCTGCACGTCACACTCTCGGAAACACTCATCGCACGCCTGATCTCAAATTCCCGCACGGAAAGCGGGCGAGTCGCCGACACCATTTTGGGTGCCTGGGTCACCGGGACGCAGACGACCAGTGCTCAGATCTCCGTCGATGTGATTCCCTCGAACACCACAGCCTCCTTTGCCCTCAGACTGAACGGGAACACCAAATCCAGCACTGTCGCGCAGAAATCACCGGCCACCGTCTGGACCAGCGGCGACCATTACTTCAGGGTCGAGAAGACGGTGGTCTTCGACGGTTCCACTGTGGCACTGTCCGCCAGCAGTTTTGATGTCGACACCAACAGTCGCACGACCGGCTTCCGCACTCGTTACGACGACATGCCGCTGTTCGGCGGACTCGCCCGCAACATGGCCCAGCAGAAGATTGCGGACAGCAAACCACAGTCCGATGCGGAAACTGCCCGCCGGCTGCGTCGCGATATTGTGCCGAAATTTGATCAGGAAACCGGCAATCGCTTTGGGACAATCAACGCCGACCTCCAGAAAACCCTCACGGCCCTGAAGGCCAAAAATGCCGGACCGGACAACATCAGCGCCCGCTCCAGCGGTTCACACATCGCAGTCAGCAGCCGCAGCATCGGATCCGGAAGACTGGGCGGTTCCACTCAACCGGTCCTGCCACTGCCGGATGAAGGTGGTGCCGTGCAGGTGCACGAAAGTGTGCTTAACAACACCCTTGATGCACTCCGACTGCACGGCCGCGTTATCCCGGACGATCAGCTCACCGCCGAACTGGAAAAAGCTCTGTCAGATCTGCTGCAGCGGGAAGTCAGGCTGAGCAAACCGGTGGAACCGGCTGCGGCTCAGCCCGCACCCTCCGCCGACGCCCAGGTCGCCGCCCCGGACGAAGGCTCCGCAACCGACGAACCGGAAAAGTCCACATCATTCATCTTCAGCAAAGCCGACCCGCTGCGAGTTCGCTTTGACAACGGTGAACTGACCCTGCTGATTCAGGCCGGTATCCGACAGGAAGGCAAGGAAGATCTGCCGGTTCACACCATCGTGGTACCCATTGCCATCAGCCTCGCCGACAGCAAACTGGTGATGACGCCGCGTCCTGTGCGAGTCCTTTCGGCACCGATCACGGTTGCCAACCAGTTGCGGAAAGTGATCAGCCGACGCATCAAGGCTCGTGAATCCGATGCCGTCATGCAGCTGCAGTCCGACGCGGACAAGCAGCTCTCCGTCACGATCACTCGCATCGAACTGAACGACGGCTGGCTGACGACGGAATTCCGGTAAAAACCGCCCCCCGGGGCGGCCACCGGAAATCTGAAATCCGCCGGCTGCCCACCGGATTGTGTCCATGACTTTTCCCGGATGCTGCAGTAGAATCTCAGCATGGCCGGCATTCGACACATCCGCAATTCGCAACTTCCCGCACTGCTGCTCTGCTGCTGCACTGTGCTGCTGACACAGTATTGTGCGCCTGCTGCCGCTCAGGATCCCGCAGCCGCCACAGCCGGTGACGACTGGCGGAACGGGTACCGTGGTTTTCGCATGCTGCTGGAAGAACACGGAGTGCAGGCTGAAGACGATGCGGAACAGGTGCTGCGATTTCCCCGCCAGTCCGTCATCCTCGTGCTGGGAAAACTCAGTGACTTCCCGGCCCGGGACTGGCTTCGCCTGCGACGCTTCGTGGCTCAGGGCGGCGCGCTGCTGGTGGCCGGTGAAGAATCGTTTCGACTGCCCGGTGTCACCTCGTTCACGGCTGGTCCGGTCGAATCCATCGATGCCCGTGAACACTACCTGCAGCACAGTGATGTGCTCGCACTGCCGTGCGAATCCGGCACACCGCTCACTGTCGAACTCGGCAGCATCGTCGTCAATCGCAGCGCGTGGATGACCGCCTCCGAAGACGAATCGCTCACGTGGACGACCATCGCCCGTCTGTCCAAAGCCACGATTCCCTCCGCTGCGGCCGGACAACCCGTGCTGATGCTGGGCATGGATACTCAGAACAACGCGGGCGTCATGATTCTTTGTGCTGACGGCAGTCTGTTTGCTGACGGCATGCTGTGGCATGGTGAAAACTCGATCCTGGCCATTAACGCGGCCGATCTGCTGTGTCGTGGCAATCGTCGGCGACTGGCTGTTCTGGAATACGGCGGAATTCCTCAGCCCGGTCCGGACCAACCCAATCCGCTCAGTTCCATGCCACCCGGTCCCTTCAATCCCAATCCTTTCAGCCCACCGCCACCGGACCGTCTGCCACGCAGTCGTCCGCAGCCGCGTCGTGATCAGGTGCAGACACCGCCACCACCGCGGGACCTGAAAACCACCATCGCCACCATGAACGCTTTGCTGGACAAAGTCCAGAAAACCAATCTGCTGAACGAAACGCTGCGTGATCGACCTCGCAGTATGCCTCCAACGGCGTGGCTCCGCACCATACTGCTGCTGATCGGCAGCGGTGTGGCTGTCTGGCTGCTGCTGAAACTGCTGCGCAGCCGCCGCAGTCCGCTGCCCGCCTGGCAGGCTCGCGCCATGCAGTCACTGTTCAGCGTCACCAGTGCCCGTCAGATTGCCGGCTCAGAATTCGGACCTTCCGCCGAAATCCTCTGCCGTGAATTCTGCCTGCAGGTGACAGGGTCGGACTACGAACTGGACTGGCTGAAACTCAGATCCGATTCCCACAAGGCGCCGCTCATTGAAAATCTTGCCCGCGCTCAGCGAACCGCGCTGAACGACATCGTCAGCATTGCCACCAACGGCGCGCCCCCGCAGATCAATCGCAAACGCTTCGAACAGCTGGGCACTGCCATCCGCCAGTTGTGGCAGCAGCACCGACAGCGACCGCTGCTGCCAGCCAGTGCCATGACTGTCGCCGCCGATTAGGCTCGCAACAGCCCCTGCACAACCTCACCATGAATGTCCGTCAGTCGGTACTGACGACCCTGGTAGCGGAACGTCAGACGCGTGTGATCGATGCCGCACAGGTGCAGAATAGTCGCCTGCATGTCATGCACATGCACCGGATCACGCACAATGTTCCAGGCAAAATCATCGGTCTCACCGTAAACGGTGCCGGGCCGAGCACCACCGCCGGCCAGCCACCACGTGAACGCCCGACCAAAATGATCCCGCCCCCGCGGATTGTTCGGATCACCCTGACCAAACGGAGTCCGACCAAACTCGCACGCCCAGACCACCAGAGTATCCTCAAGCATGCCCCGTTCCTGCAGGTCCCGGATCAAAGCCGCTGCCGGGCCCTCTGTGTCACGACACTGCTCTTCCAGCTGAGTATGCAGGTTGCCATGCTGGTCCCAGCCAGCATGCATCAACTGCACAAACCGCACTCCCCGTTCCAGCAGTCGACGCGCCACCAGACAGTTGTTCGCAAACGTACCCTTCACCAATGCATCCGCACCGTAACGCTCCACCACCGACTTCGACTCACCCGAAAAATCCACCAGCTCCGGCACACTCGACTGCATCCGAAACGCCATCTCGTACTGAGCAATCCTGGTCTCAATCTCCGGATCACCATAGTCCGCCAGATGCCGACGATTCAGTTCCGCCACCTCGTCCAGCAACACACGCTTTGACTGTGCCGACATGCCCGCCGGATTGTTCAGATAGGGCACCAGATCGCCCGTGTTCCGGAAACGCACGCCCTGGTAACGACTGGGCAGAAACCCCGTGCCCCAGTAGTAATCAAAAAACAACTGACCGCAGGTCTTGCCCTTGTCGCTGGACGTCATCACGACAAAAGCCGGCAGATTGTCCGTCTCGCACCCCAGACCGTAGGACAGCCACGCACCCATGCTCGGACGACCGGGAATCTGCGACCCCGTCATGAAAAAGGTGACTCCCGGAGCATGATTGACGGCCTCGGTACGCATGCTGCGCACCACACACAGCTCGTCCGCCACGGCACCCAGATTCGGCAGCAGCTGGCTCAGTCGAGTCCCGCACTGGCCGTACGACTGAAAACGGCGAATTGCCGGAAGACAGGGCCACCGCTGATAGCCGGATGACATCGTGGAAAGTCGAGTCGTGCCGCGAACGGACTCCGGAATGTCCTGCCCGGCCATCTGCCGCATCACCGGCTTCTCATCAAACAAATCCACATGCGAAGGACCGCCGCCCTGCCACAGCATCACTACGCGTTTGGCCCGAGGTACCGATGTGGGGAAGCCCGCAGTGCCCGGCGGAGCAGCCAGGCAGTCACGCCCCAGCAGACTGGCCAGAGCCGCTGTGCCAACTCCACCCGCGGTCGAACCAAACAGGGCCCGTCGAGTCACCCGGGCCAGATTCTGCTGCAGCAGGTCTTCCATCACCAATGCCCTCCCGTGTTGTCAACGCGCCGGCGAGATCAGCAGGCGACCGGCCACCCTGGTACGCAGACTCCACAGACTGCCACCAGACGTCACAAACAACGTCCTGCCATCATCGCCCCCAAAACCGCAATTCGTCGTTTCATCCCGCGGAATTCTGACAAACTCCTGCAGCCGTCCCTCGGGCGAGAAAACATACACGCCCGCTGTCGGCTGTTCGGCCGTTTCCGCAGGCAGATTCGGCTGATTCAGACCGGCCGCCACATACAAACGGCCCTCCACATCAAACTTCATGCCGTCCGGACCACGAGTCGTTTTCCAGTCGTGAATCAGGGTCTGAGTCGCGAGGTCCGGCTGACCATCCGGCTGCAAATGAAAACGCCACAGCTTACGAGCCCCGCCCACATCGTTGTTGTTATTATCCGCCACAAACAGAAAACGGTCATCAGCGGAAATTGCGATGCCATTGGGACGGTCGACCTCATGAGCAATAATCCGCACCACACGACCGTCCGGATCAATCCGATACACCCCCTCGATCGGCCGACCGGACTCGTCCAGCAGCTCCATCCCCTCGCGACTGCCATACCGCGGATCCGTGAAATACAGTCGGTTCTTTGAATCCACCGCCACATCGTTCGGCTGATTGAACTTTTTCCCGCCAAAGGTCTCCGCCAGCACCGTCGTTTTGCCGTCAATTGTTCTGCGAGAAACCCGTCGTCGGACAGGTTCACACACCACAATCCGCCCCTCGCGATCCACCAGCAGACCGTTCGAACCAGCCTCCGCCACATACACCGACACTGTGCCCGATCGATCACGCAGATTGATGTTGCCCTCGCCACTGGTCAGCAGACCCAGTTGCGGGTGCCACGCCGGCCCTTCCCCGGCACCGGTTTCCGACAGCAGCTGCGGAGCCCCCTCAAAGACGCTGGCAGCCTGCGCCGGCTGCAATCGCACCACCGCTCGCACAGGATAGTGATCTGACAGCCGAGCTGTAACAGAATCACGCAGAATCACCGGTGACTCAACCGAACTCGCCAGATTCGCCGAGGCAAACAGATAGTCCAGCCGACGGTCCGTACCGTGGTCCTCGTCACTGACCAGCGGCGTCGGGAACGAACCCGCAAATGTCTCGGATGACCACCGCGACGCAGCCAGCACATCCACATACCCCTGCTGCAAAATCGCCTCAATCCCGCCGTAATCCATCCGGCCGTTGTTCAGATTCTTCGCCCCGGGATTGCGAACATCCAGTTGCTGAAAAAAAGGCACCAGCCGGGCGTCAGAGTCGTAGTGCGACCGATCAGCCGGTGAAAACCCATTGAAATCCCCCGCCAGCAGAACTCGCGGATCAGCCTCCGGCAGACTCGCCACATCCGCGGCCAGCAATCCGGCTTCAGCGATCCGCCGTTCAAAGTTCGACGGATGAAAATGGATCACATAAAACCACAGACCCTGAATGCGACACCGCAGCAGACCGTGATGAAAACCGTCCCGCAGAATCCGCACGTCAGAAATCGGATAACGCGATGTGATACCCGTGGGAAACCCATCCTGTTTCAACAGCACCGAATGCGCATGCCCCCAGGCCCTCGCGTCAGACGCCAGACGCTCTGCCGTATATCCGTTCAGTTCCTGCAGCGACACCACATCCGGTGCCTGCGCTGCCATCCACCGCAACCACTCCCCATGCCGTGGCTCACCCTTTTTCGTAAAGCCATACCAGACATTATGAGTAATCACGGTGAGTGTTTCCGGGCCGTCCGGAGCCTGTGCGTGGACAGGGGACACACAGGTGCAAAACAGCACGGACAGCAGGAGACGTCTGAGGAACATCAGGGGACTCCGCAGCAGGAATTCAACAAATCGCCGATCAGGAACCGCGCATCATGCAGACTGTCGAGCAAAGATGAAAGTGAACAGCCGTCCTGCGACGGATCCGTCCGGCAACCACCGAAATCCTGCACTCGGTCATTAACGCCACCATCCCCCCTTTTGCTACACTCCCCCCGCCCCAGCGCTCTCCTGTGCAAGACCACACTGAAAACGAAATCCTCCCCTCGCCCCCGCAGGGGGAGAGGGGTCGGGGGTGAGGGGGCAAAGTACCCTAAAACTCCCCCAGCGACCGCAGCGGCCTGCCCCACGCGAAGCCGCGAAGTAAACAACCTGTCTCCACTGGCTACTGGCTACTAAAACCGAAAACCGAAAACTGAACCCCTCCCCCGAAATCCTTGAAAAATGCCGAACCCCGCTGCAGATCGGAACGCGACTGCTGACGGACCGCTTCCTGCTTGCGCCGCTCGCCGGCTACACCCACCTGGCGTTTCGAGTCGTCCTGCGGCGTCTCGGAGGCCTCGGGCTCGCCACCACCGACCTCGTCCAGGCCACAATGCTGTGGTCAGGTCACGGACGCTCACGCGAACTGGTGGCCACAACCCCGGAAGACCGCCCGCTGTCCGTTCAGATCTTCAGCGGTCGCACCGAAGATCTGATCCGCGCGGCCGTGTGGCTGCAGGAGCAGGGGTATGAGGGAGTCGATATCAACATGGGTTGCCCCATGGCCAAGGTCAACGGATCCGGCGGCGGAGCCCGTCTGATGTGCAGTACGGACAATGCCGTGCGGATGGTTGAGCAGCTGATCGGCGCCGTGCGGATTCCCGTGACAGTCAAGATGCGACTCGGCTGGGACGCCACCACACAGACTGCTCCGGAACTCGCCGCGGCCTTCGAACAAATCGGCGTCGCCGCCGTCACCATTCATGGGCGCACCAGAGCTCAGGGGTTTCACGGGTCGGTCAATCGAGACGGAATTCGCCAGGTGGTGCAGGCCGTCCGCTCAATGCCCGTGATTGCCAACGGAGATGTGCGAACTGTCGACGATGCCTTCCAAATGCTGCAGGACACGGGATGTGCCGGAGTCGCGATAGGGCGCGGAGCCATGCTGGATCCCTGGATCTTCCGACGGATTCGCCAGCGAGTCCAGACTGACGCGGAAACCGGGGACGGTGCGAATACGGACCCCAGCCCGGACGAGCAGATGCAGTTTCTGGAACAGCATTTTGAACTGATGCAGCAGCAGCATGCCGAGCGTTCGTGCGTGCTGTTTCGCAAATTTGCCGCATGGTACGGCTGCACTCTGGGAATCCCCGAGGACCTGGAAGATCGTCTGCGACGATTCGAATCGGCCGCGGAATTCGCCCGGATTGTGAACGAGATTCGGAGGCGTCATGGCGAACGAGCTCGCCAGGTCCCCACCGCTCTGCTGAAAGTCCCCAACGGCCCCGTGGAACACTGGTAGCACACTTCAATCCACAGCGTCGCCGCCACCCGACCGGACACCGCAGACCAGTTACCGTGTCCGCCGCCCGTTCAGCAGCGCGCCCACCCACGAGTACCGCACCAGGTACTGATAACTCAGCAACAGCAACCCCGTACACACAGCACACGACAGCCCAAATTTCAAAAACGGCGAGATGCTCCAGGGACGCAGCGGAACCTGAATGGCAAACAGCAACGGCAAATGCATCAGATACAGCCAGTACGAAGAATCCGACAGCCAGCGAATCCAGCCGCTGCCGCCCCCCAGAAACCGCCTGAAAAATCCCAGACAGCCAAAACTCATCCACCACGCAAAAGCCGACTGAATCAATGCCGATTCCAGTCGCGTTTGCACCGGGGAAAAACTGAGCGGCAGCAGCACCAGCAGTGACAGCGGCAACGTCAGCCACCACCACCGCCCCAGCTGACCTGCACTGTCCGCCGCCGCAAAATACAAACAGCCAAAGGCAAAAAAGATCGCGTAATACAGCAGCACATGCGGCTGCGGCACGATGCCCAGGGATGTGTCCGGGCCAAAGGCCAGACCAAACAAACCCATCAAACACATCGTCAGCGCCGTCGGCAGCAGCCACACCACCTGCAGCCAGCCCACCGTCAGACGGGCGGACAACCCACCGGCAACAGCACAACAACCACCCAGCCACTGCGCCAGAGGTGCCAGCACTGCAAACCCCGCCACCATCCAGCACAAAAACCACAGGAACCACAGGTGATCGAACACCGGAGTCAGAATCAGGTGAAAGGGCATCGCTGCATCAGTCGACAGAACACGAATATTCCAGCGCGGCGAAGTCAGAAAGTTCAGATACACACCACGCACCTGATCCAGCAGCCCAGGCTGTGCCACCGGACCGGAATCCGGCACTGGCGGCAGCAGTGACAGACACTCCTCACGACCTGCAATCGTCTCCTGAGGATCACGCGGAGGCAGCTTCAGCAGTCCCCAAATGAACCCGCTCGTCGCAGCGTCCGCCAGCGCAGACTTTGCCGGAGGATCCCCGGCCAGATTGGCCTTCAAAGGATCAGCCTTCCACTGCAGCAACAGCCGCACAATCTCCGGATACCCCGTAAATGCCGCACCGTGCAGCGCTGTTGATCCGTCTGCATTGCCCCCGTCAATTTCGGCCCCCGCCTCCAGCAGCAATTGCACAGCCTCAGCATTCCCGTGCATCGCCGCCCACGCCAGCGGACGCACCTGAAACTGCGCATCCGGCTGATTGGCCGCCGCAGCGTCCACCAGCAGCAACTTCAGTTGCGACATGTCGCCCGCCCGCACCGCACCCGCCACAGACGCAGTCTGCACCTCCCCCGATTTCCCACCGGCCGGCCCTGCAGCATTTGCAGCAGCACCCGCAGCCGGTCCCGCCGCCAGACGACCCAGCCAGTGCGACAATGGCAGGATCGTCACCAGGCCCAGCAAACAGGGCAACAGAATCCGCAGCGCACGCTGACGCACCAGTGCCCCCAGGCCCCGCTGCCGCCACATCATCATTGTGAAATAACCACTGATCAAAAAAAACAGCGGCATCCGAAAACCATGTATGATCATGAACAGCAGCATGAACAGATCATTGGTCTGCGAATCCTGAATGGCCCAGGGAAAGCCCGGTGCATACGGAATTGCCGCATGCAGCGCAATTCCCAGCAGCATCGCAAACGCCCGCAAGGCATCCAGATCATGCCTGCGTTCCGACTTCACACCCAGCTGCACTTCCGACATTTCTGCACTGCCCTCGAAACGGATCCTGTTGATTCCCGTCGCCCGGATCATAACGAATCGCCGGAAAAGCCGACCATTGGAAAACACACAAACCTCACTGCGTTTTTTGATCCCCCGGAGGGTGACGAGGCAATGGCATCCCTGCCATAGAGAGCAGACACGAGAAAGTTGAGAGTAGAAAACGACCGCACGAGCCCAGTAGCGCATCGGTGCGAGGTCTCACGCGAAGCCGCGAAGAGAAACGGTCCTGACTGGCAACTGAAAACTATCAATCCTCCCCTCGCCCCCGTGAAACGGGGGCGAGGGGTGACAGGTGCCTGCCGCAGGACGGTGCTCGGGCTAAAAGCCCGAGCTGCATTGAACGCAGTGCATCCGTGAATATCCGTGTTCATCCGTGGCTAAAAAACGCCCCTGACCGATCGCCATCCGTGGCCAAACCACCCCTCTCATTCGTGTCAATTCGTGGTTCAAAACCACCCCCGCATTCCTGTCCATTCGTGGTTCAAAACCACCCATGGCACCCCCACAAAAAACGAGGGGCGGACATCACTGTCCGCCCCCCGCAAACACTCAGAAATTGGCAGTTTCGACCCGTCAGCCCAGAGTAAACTCGGGCAAACGCACAATCTCGCCACCACGCATCGCAGACTCGTGCGCACAAATCCCGACGCACGTCCAGTTCGCCGAGGTCACTGCGTTAGGGCGAGGATCCCGGTCTTCAACCAGAGCACTCAGCATCTCGTGAGCCAAATGCGGATGCGATCCGCCATGGCCACCACCCTGCAAAAATGACAGATGATCCGCGTCATGAATTTCCGACGGCAGAGTAAACCGGCGGATCGGCTCAGGCAGCAGATGCGCAAAGTCAGGCACCGTGACCTTCTCCGGAATCTCAGGCTCAGGCCGCTTCGCCGTATGGATCACGTGCGGCTCATGCTCCACCAGAGTCCACTCGAAGCTCTTCTTCGTGCCGTAAACGTCAAAGCTCTCACGGTACTGGCGAGCCACATCGTAGAGAAATCGCCAGATATGAGCCGTCAGATCGCTGTCCTTGATCTTAATATGACAGGTTTCCACCGCAAATCGATTGCCGGACTTCTGAGCAATGTCGTCACGAACTGTGCCCGAACCAAAACAACTGACATACTCAGCCAGACCATCCACCAGACCCAGGCAGGGACTGACCACATGAGTCGCATAGTGCATGGGAATCATCTTTTCCCAGTAACTGGGCCAGCCATCCATGTCCTGCGGATGCGACGCCGCCAGATGCTGAATCTTCCCCAGCTCGCCACGACGATACAGATCCCGAATCAACAGGAATTCACGGCTGTACACGACGGTCTCAGCCATCATGTACTTCAAACCCGTCTTTTTCACCTTCTCAACAATCTGGCGACACTCGTCAATCGTCGTCGCCATTGGCACCGTGCACATCACGTGCTTGCCGGCATCCAGCGCCTTCAGCGACATCCACGCATGGTCCGGAATCGGACTGTTGATGTGCACAAAATCAATATCCTTGTCCGCCAGCACTTCGTCGTAACTGGTGTAGCGTTTGTCGATCCCGAACTGATCCCCGCACTTCTGCAGCTCGTCCGGATTGCGACGACAGACAGCCGCCACATGGGCATTGGGATGGGCCTGATAAATCGGGATGAACTCGGCACCGAAGCCCAGTCCGATCATCGCGACGTTGAATTTCCTGCTCATTCGAAGTTTCCTGCGTGGTCTGAAAGACTTTGAATCCGCAGCCTGACGGCCAGGATGGGGCGGCAGTCTAATGAGAAATCCGGGGTTTCGGGAGTCATCCGGAGTCCGAACGATCAAAATGTTCACAGGCCACCACACCAGCAGGCCCCCACAGTGCTCAGCAGCGGTTTGCCTCACGCGAAGCCGCGAAGAAAACGCCACCGTCCCAACTGAAAACTATCATTCCTCCCCTCGCCCCCGTGAAACGGGGGCGAGGGGTGCCAGGTGCCTGCCGCAGGACGGTGCTCGGGCTAAAAGCCCGATCTACATTGAACGCAGTGCATCCGTGAAAATCCGTGTTCATCCGTGGCTAAAAAACGCCCCTGACCGACCGCCATCCGTGGCCAACCACCCCTCTCATTCGTGTCCATTCGTGGTTCAAAACACCACTCCATTCGTGTTCATTCGTGGTTCAAAACGCCACTCCATTCGTGTCCAT
>SXXK01000171.1 GCA_005791255.1 Planctomyces sp. | reverse complement strand
GCATGGAGCAGTGGCTTTCAGGTGCGGGCGAGCAGTCCGGCGGTGTGCTGAGGGGTTTGCTGAGCGAGTCACAGTGGCGACTGCTGGATACTGCTGCGTCGGCTGATGCCGCGGGAGTGCAGTCGGCGGTGCAGCAACTGATAGCGGGCTTTGCGCGGCGAGCGTGGCGACGTCCGCCGACGGAGGAGGAGGTGACGCGTCTGCAGCAGTTGTTTGCGGCATCACTGCCGCGGCTGAGCAGTGTACTGGAGTCCGTTCGTCAGCCGCTGAAGGCGGTGCTGGTATCACCGCATTTTCTGTTTGTGGTGGAGACTGAGCCTGATGAAACGGGAGTGTTGCCACTGACCGGGCATCAGCTGGCAACGCGGCTGGCGCTGTTTCTGTGGTCATCGGTTCCTGATGAGGAGCTGTTGGCGGCTGCAGACGCGGGTGTGCTGGCGGATGACCGGCAGTATCGGCAGCAGATTCGACGCATGCTGGCGGACTCGAAGTCGGCCGGACTGGGTGAGAACTTTGGATTGCAGTGGCTGGGGCTGAGGAATTTTGGCGGTGTGGTTCCGGACGCCGAAGTGTATCCGCAGTATTCGGAGTTGCTGGCTGGTGATCTGCGTGAGGAGGCGGTGCAGTTTGTGTCGGGCGTGTTTCGTGAGAATCGACCCTTGACGGATCTGCTGGCGGCGGATTATGTGGTGGTGAATGGCCGGCTGGCGCAGCATTATGGTTTATCGTTGCCGGCGGATGCGGACTGGCAGCGGGTCGTGGTGGCGGATGGTCGCCGCGGTGGCGCAGCAACTTTGGGTGCGGTGCTGACGGCGGCATCCTATCCGCGGCGCACCAGTCCGGTGCTGCGTGGTCGCTGGATTCTGGACGAGCTGCTGGGGACTCCGGTACCCCCGCCTCCGCCCGGAGTTCCGCCACTGGATCAGTCGGTTGCTGAATCGGGCAGTCAGACGCTGCGTCAGCGGCTGGAGCTGCATCGGCAGAAGCCCGAGTGTGCATCGTGTCATGACCGGATGGACCCGCTGGGTTTTGGTCTGGAGAATTTTGACGGAATCGGGCGGTGGCGGGAATCGGATGCGGGTCAGTCGATTGATGCGGCCGGTCGTTTGCCGTCGGGCGAGCAGTTTGTGGGGCCGGCGGAGCTGAAAGCTGTGCTGCTGGGGCGAAAAGATGATTTTCTGAATCACTTCAGTCGGAAAATGCTGGGGTTTGCGCTGGGGCGTGAGTTGAACAAGTTTGATGCGTGTGTTGTGGAAACCAGTGTGAAAAAGCTGCAGGAGAATGGCTTTCAGAGTCAGATACTGATTGAAGAAATTGCCTGCAGTTATCCGTTTCGCAACCGATATTACAAGAAGTCTGATCCGCCACCGGATCCTGCGGGTGGTCGTGGTTCGCGGCTGATGCAGGCATTGCAGCGGTTTTCGGAGAAGGCTGCTGAGGCTCAGAAGAAGGAGGCCGAGGAGAAGGCGGCTGCTGAAAAAGCGGCCCTCGATCAGGCGGCTGCGGAGAAGGCGGCGGAGCCGGCAGGAAGTGAAAAGTAACCGGGCGGATGGTGGCAGGCAGAGCTTTTGCGGTCTGAATCAGGGGTGGCAGCAATGGGAATGGCGGCGGGCAGTGGAGCGGGAGTTCGGGGTGGTGGTCGGCGTGCATTTCTGCGGGGTTGCGGGGCGTTGCTGGGGCTGCCGTGGTTTGAGTCATTTCCGGGTGTGCGGCTGGCTGCGGCGGCGGGTCGAGCGGCAGCGGGGCCCCCGGTGCGTTCGGCATTCATTTATTTCCCGAATGGTGTGTGGGAGAAGTCGTGGGTACCTGAGGGTGCGGGCCGGGATTATGTGCTGAGTCCGACGCTGCAGCCGCTGGCGGATGTGCGGGATGACGTGCTGGTGCTGACGGGACTGGATAAGAAGAACAGTCACGGCGGCGACGGTCATTATGCGAAGACGGCCAATTTTTTGACGGGGATGCCGGTTGCGAAGACGACGGGCAAGAACATCAGCAGCGGCGGCATTTCAGTGGATCAGCTGATGGCTCAGCACGTCAGCCAGTGGACTCCGCTGCCATCGCTGGAGCTGGGAACGGAGCCGGTGATCAGCGGCATTGACAGCAACGTGGGTTATACAAGGCTGTATGGATCGCACATTTCCTGGCAGTCACCGAATCGTCCGGTGGCGAAGGAGATCAATCCGCGGCTGGTTTACGAGCGTTTGTTTGGGCGACGTCTGGCTGGTCAGACGGCGAAGGCGGAGTCGTATCAGAACCTGCTGGATTTTGTGCTGGAGGATGCGGGTCGTCTGCGGGGTAAGCTGGGTCGGGACGATCAGTTCAAGCTGGACGAGTATTTGGATTCGGTGCGTGCGGTGGAGCGGAGGATTGAGTTTGCGGTGCAGCCGCGAGCTGAGGGCTGGCAGCCGGATCCGCTGTCGGCCGAGGTGCAGCCGCCGGCGGCGGGCATCCCGGCTGATTTTCGCGAGCACATTTCCATTATGCTGGATCTGATGGTGCTGGCATTCCGTACGGATGCGACGCGAGTGGCATCGATGATGTTTGCCAACGATGTCTCGGGCCGCAATTTTTCCTTTCTTGATGGTGTCAGTGGCGGTCATCATGAGCTGTCGCATCATGAGAAGAACGACGCGAAGATTGCGCAGTACGAGCGGATCAGTCGCTGGCATGTGGAGCAGTTTGCGGGGCTGCTGAAAAAGCTGAAGGCGATTCCTGAGGGTGAGGGTTCGCTGCTGGACAACTGTCTGATTCTGTTCGGGTCCAGCATTTCTGACGGCAACCGTCATGATCCGGACAATCTGCCGATCCTGCTGGGTGGTCGCGGGGGTGGTGTGGAGTCTGGTCGGCATCTGGCGGCGGAGGGCAGTGTTCCGCTGTGCAATCTGTATCTTTCGATGCTGGATCGGATGGGAGTGGAAGTGGAGCGATTTGGTGACAGTACCGGGCGTCTGCTCTGAAGATGCTGTGGTCTATTCGGCATTAAGCAGCAGAAAGTTTCCGGGCGGTGCGGTGATCTGCTGTCCTGCGGAGAATCTGACGGTCTGTGGCTGCTGCGTCAGGTTCCAGACGATGCGGGAGCGTGTATTTCCGTCATGGAATGTGGCGGTCCACGGTGAGTCAGCGGTTTCGCTGCAGTCCGGTGTTCCAAGCTGCTGCAGCATTGAGATCCAGGCGAATGTGGCCGCCTGGGAGTTCCCAGCTTCGTACTGGAAATCGGCCGGTCTTTTTTGCCGCATTTGTGCGGCATCCTGCGGATCACTGAGTGCTCGGTACATCCACATCAGGTCGGCCCAGCGGTCGAACTGTCGGCCGTCGTTGCCATCGCGAGCGGCATTTTCCCGTATGAGTGCGGCGAAGTTTTTGGGGGGATAGGCGGGGTGTCTGCCGAGGTACAGTGATGCTGAGGTGAAGGGCAGAAAGTTGATGCCGTGCACTTCTTCGGGATTGTCGGAGAACCATGTTCCGTTGGCTCCTTTGCCGCCCCACACCATGGTGACAACGGATGCGGGCCAGGTATCGGGGAACAGGTCATCATGGACATCAAACCAGTAATCGTCGATGGCCGCAGTTTCGACGGCCAGCAGCCAGGCTCCAAGATCCCGCAGCTGTTGATCGTGCAGTGCTTCCCCGAGCAGCAGTATGCCGAACCAGGCATTGATGGCTTCGCTGGAGGATTCGATATTGTTGCCGTCCCCGAAACGTGCATGTCCGCTGGCCCATGAATGTCCGGCCCACGGGTCAAAACAGCGGAGAAACGGGAACATGGGGTCATTTCGATCCGTGGCAGCGATATCGCGAATCAGCAGCATCAGGCTTTGTTTCCAGCGCTGGCCCCAGGCCGGATCCTGCAGCGACAGGCGAGCGGCAGCGTGGAGGAAGTAGCCGTAATGAAAGTGATGGTCATTCAGCTGGTCATCACTGCCGTAGCTGGCGGGCAGGCCGATCAGTGTTCCCCAGTTCGGATCCCATGCGAAGAGGGCTTCGGCGGGCTGTGCGGGCTGGCCGGAGGCATCGTGCGCCGTGAGAAAGTCTTCCAGAACTGTGCGCAATCGGCGGGTGCATTCGGCGGTCAGCTCGGGTTGCCCGGCCTGTTCCGCGAGGGGCAGCAGAGTGGCCCATTTCCCCAGTTGTTTTCCCAGCCAGTAGGTGTCGCCTTTGAGCTGAGGTTCTGCGGCGAGATCCGCCTTCAGCAGAGGGACAATCTCGCGCCTTGTGGCGTCTGTCAGCAGCGGCAGTGCGGGCAGCAGTGGCGGCAGTTTGTGTCGAGTTTCGAAACGGTTGCCCTGCAGGACTTTCATGGGTCCGCGGATGGAACTGTACTGCAGGCTGGTGAGTGGTGCGGACGTGTGTCGCCACTGATGTGGGTACAGGCAGAGCAGGGTGCCGGATTCCGTACCCTCATGAATGCGCGTGGTGACTTCGAACGTTGTACAAACCTCGTTTGTTTCCGGAAGGTACTGCCATGCGACCTGCGAGTTGACGACATGTGTGCCGGCATATCGCAGCAGCAGCTGCAGGGATTCCGGTTTATCATCCGGAATGCTGGCGACGGTGAACCATGATGTTCCGCTGGTTTCAGCGGTGAATCGCTGAGTGTCGAGGCCGGTCCAGCGGGAGCCTGTGGGGGCGATCAGTGCATAGCGACGATTATTGGATTTAACTACGACGACGTGTGCGGGCAGATCAGTGGTTTCGATCTGTGGTGGTTTGTTGAAACTGATGGTCGGATTGCCACCTTCGCAAGTGGCATAAACGAAAGGGGATCCGTGTCCGAATGTGAGCAGCAGGGAGTGTTGTCCCTGCTGCATCCGTGCGGTGACGAACCAGTCGCTGAAGGATTCGACGACTGCTTCGGGGAAGGCCGTGACTTCGGAGTGTCCGAGGATCAGGTCGCTGCCAGGTGCTCCGATATGTCCGAAGATTGCGGCCTGATTGGCGGTGATGCCTGGTCCAGGCCAGGCGATTTGCAGTCCCTGGGGCACAGTCTGAACTGCGAGAGGATGCGGATACATTGGTTCGGAGAGCGGGACCCACGCGAGGGAGCTCCACCAGTCATTCGTGGGCATGGGGCCCTGAAGCTGCGGGCTGCGGTAAATTTTTGTCGGGGGTCCATTGCAGTTTGGCGGCAGGCCGATCAGCCATGAGCCACTGCCGGATTCTGCGTGGGCTACCTGTTGTGCCTCTGCGGCTGGCAGGGTGCAGGTGATGAGCAGCAGGATTAGCAGCAGCCTGCAGCAGGCAGTTTTCAGCATGTGCGGGACCCTGGGGGCTCAGTCGACGAACATGAGTTCATTGCTCATGAGCAGGACCTGGGCCAGTGATTCGAGGGAGTTATCTGCAAGAAATGCCGTGAATTCGCTGGTTTCTGCGGCCGAAGGATCCCGGCCCCAGGCGAAGTTGCAGAGTCTGCTGACGGTGATTTCCGGGGTGTCTGCTTTGCTGCGTGCTGCCAGTGCCTTGGCGCGAGCCAGCATGAAATCGGAATTCAGGGCGAAGAGGGCCTGCTGTGGAACGGTGGTCTGCGAACGTCGGGGAGTGGAGGTATCGGCATTGGCGAAGTCAAAGGTCTGCACCATGGCCGGGATGTTCTGTCGTTCGACGAAGGAGTAGACGGTACGTCTCTGGTTGGCGGGGTCAGTGATGACCTGTGGTCTGCCGAACATGGCGTCATTCAGTTCTCCGGAAACGAACAGCAGTGAGTCGCGCATTTGTTCAAAGTCCAGTCGCCGGCGATTGGCTTTCCACAGCAGCGAGTTCTGGGGATCGCGCAATTGCTGATCCTGCAGCGTGGGGTTGCCATCGATGGCGGATGTGCGCTGCCATGCACGGGAAGTCATGATCAGTTCGTGAAGTGGCTTGGTCCGCCAGCCGTGTCGGATGAACCAGTCGGCGAGGAAGTCGAGCAGTGGCAATTGCAGCGGGGCTTTGGTCTGCAGTCCGAAGTCACCGGGATTATCGACGAGGGGTTCGGCGAAGTGATGCATCCAGACTCTGTTCACCCAGACGCGAGCAGTCAGGGGGTTGCGATCGGAGGCGATGGAATTGGCGAGGTCGAGGCGGCCGGCGCCATCGGTGAAGGGCTGTCGTTCGGGTGTGAGTGCTGCGAGGAACTGTCGTGGTACCGGGTTGCCTCGCAGCACAGGATCGCCGCGCTGGAAGATCACGGGTTCACTGAGCACACTGTTGTCGGCGACGACCATAGCGCGAGGGGCAGCGTGAGGATGGCGTACGGCGATGCTGTCAAGTTCTGCGACGAGTCCGCGGAATTTGTCACCGGGAGTTCGATCGAGGTAGAAGGTTGTGTCTTCCTGCGGGAACCAGACGGGGCCATCGCGACTGATCAGCAGTGCAGCGAGGGGGTCAGTTTCTGAGGCGCCGGATTCCCAGGCGGCCTTGAGCGTTTCACCATAGACAGTGGCGATTTCGGCGGGTGTTTTGGGGGTGGCGCTGACGAGGGCGCTGATGATGCGTGAGTCGACTCCGCGAGCCATCCAGTCGGCTGGTCGGGGAGTGGGATCCTTCAGCAGATCATGCCATGGTCCGAAGACGGGATCATCAGGAAATGCTCGTTGGGCGATGGTTTGTCGCCAGCGTCGAGTGATCTGCGGTCGCAGCTGATCGGGCACCAATGACAGAAAGAAGATGGCGGTTTCGGAGACATCGGGCTGAGTGGTGGCAACGTGGACGAGGTAGTCGACGGTGCGTTCCCGTGCCAGTTTGAGCGTGGCCTGATAGTGGGCCAGTTCCTGATCGCGGACCTGCTGCAGTTTTTCGGAGAATTCTTTTTCGAAGGCGGCACCTGCGGCGGTGACCGAGCCGATGCGGGGGCGTTCGAGCGGTTCGGAGGCGTTGGCAAAAACGCCGTAGAGTGAGTAGTAATCAGCGGTGGGGATGGGGTCAAATTTGTGGTCATGGCAGCGGGCGCAGGCGAGCGTCAGTCCGAGAAATCCTCGTCCGACAACATCGATCTGATCATCGATGACGTCGTGTTTGTTGCGGTCGAACATGCGTCCGAGTGTGAGCAGTCCGAGTGCGGCCAGTTCGGGGGCGTCCTGCGGCAGTCCCAGTCGATCGGCGGCCAATTGTTCGCGGATGAACTGATTCAGGGGACGATCATTATTGAATGCGTTGATGACGTAATCGCGGTAGGTCCATGCGAATGGGCGGATGCGTGCATCACCGTACATCAGGACGCCGTCCTTGGCATCGGAATAGCGAGCGACATCGAGCCAGTGTCGGCCCCAGCGTTCGCCGTAGCGGGGTGATGACAGCAGTTCCTGCAGCAGTCTGGGGAAATCATCGGCGGTGGTGTTGAGCTGGCGAGGTGTGGGGGGCAGACCGAGCAGATCGAATGAGGCGCGTCGGACGAGAGTCTGCATATCGGCGGATGGTGCTGCCGTGAAGTTCTGAGTCTGCAGTTGCTGGTCGATCAGAAAATCAATGGGGTGCTGTCCGGGTGCGACAGCCGGAGCCTGAATGGGTTGAAAGGCCCAGTGAGTTCTTGCGGAAACTTCGATGGGATTGACAACGGCTTGTCCGCTGCGGGGATCGACAGCGCCCTGGCGAATCCAGATGGCCAGGTCTTCCTGCTGAGCGGGTGTCAGCGGAGGTCCGGCATCTTTGGGGGGCATGCTGAGTTCGGGATCGCTGCCGGAAACAGCGCGGATCAGCAGGCTGTCTGCGGGGTTGCCGGGAACGATGGCCGGGCCGCGTTCTCCGCCACGTTCCCAGCCGCTTTTCAGATCCAGTCGCAGGCGACCGGAGGCCTCATCGGGGCCGTGGCACTGACAGCAGCGGTCGATCAGCAGGGGGCGAATGCGGGATTCAAAGAAAGCCTGCTTTTCTGCTTCATCGGCCTGCAGGGGCGGGGAGTACTGCAGCAGGAGAGTCAGCAGCAGAGCGATTGAAGTGAGACGGTACATACCGGCGGCATTCAAAACTGGTGGGAAGAAACGTGAGCAAACCGCGGAAGGGATTTGGCCAGTATGATTCGGTGCGGGTGCGATGGGAAGCACGGAATGGCGATTTTCCGGGGTGTCCGGGGGATGCGGTGGAACTGACCGGTTTGAGTGTTTGCGGTTCGAATCGGCGAATTTGGCCACAGTCCGGCAGCAAATGGTCAGAATGTGCAGTCCGGATCGGCAGAATCAGCGACTGTGTGCGTGGTCGAGTGAGATTGTGGTTGTGTGAGGGCAGTTGGTGGCAGGATCACGACTTTCCGGCTGATCGTTCGCACCTGTATCTTCCCGCCGGTTCGGTTCGATGGGCCTGATGGAAAGCTGTCGTAATGAAATCACTGATGTCACTGTGTCTGGCCGTACTGGTCGGAAGTTGCGTGTGTTCGGGTGCTGCAGCGCAGGAATCCTGGTTCAATGCTCCCAGCTACTGCGAAGTTCCGCAGGAGCCGGAGCCCTGTCCGGATCCGGACGCCGGTCTGCTGGGTCGCAGTTACGGCGACTTTCAGCTGCTGCGTCTGGATGTGTCCAGCGACGTGCCGGGAGTGGACTTTGATGCGAAGGGATTTCAGACGTCGTTCAACATCCCGGCGCGGTGGAATTCCAGTTTGCCGGAGTTCATGGGTCAGGACGTGTTTCTGACGACGACGTGGCTGTCGACGACGGTTGAGGACAGTGGTGCGTTGATAGAGGTGGATGCGCGGCAGTTTACAACAGGCATCAACACCTACTTCTATCTGACAGAAGATGTGCGACCGTTTCTGCAATTGGGTGTGGGCACTGAATTTGCCAGGAGTCGCGTGACTGCTCTGGGAGCAAGTTTTGATCTGGGAGATCTGAACAGCCGTTTGGTCGCAAATCCAGGTCTGGAAATCGATCTGATGGACGACCTGGCCTGGCGCAGTGTGATTCTGACGGCGACGGAAGATCGGTTTGATGAGTCGCTGTATCAGTCGGAGCTGATTTACTGGGTGAGCGACAGGATCTATCTGCGTGGTGGTGCCATTGGCGATATCCAGAACGACGCGTTTGGCTGGATCTTCGGTGCCGGCTGGGCCTGGTGACGGGTGCAGTGCATGTCCGGAATCTGTGGCGTGAGCCGGCTTCGTTCAGGCTGGGCGTCCCTGGAAAATGCGGTGATGTCAGCCATTCCGGACCTTTTAGTCAAAAATTTGACTGTGCCGGCACTTTTTGACGCGTTAAGACCAACGGAGGACCGTGCCGACGAATTTGAGTGTGTCCGCGTGACAACTGCTTGCCTTTGCAGGTAAACTCCGAATACTGACTCTGGCGTCCTGCTTCATCATCTACCCCCTCTCAGGATGATTTTGCAGACAGAGTTTTGTGTTGCGAGCACTACCAGGCAACTGGGGTAGGATGGGGGCTTCTGTGTCAGCAGACGAATCACCGATGGCGTTTCAAGCCAGCACGGAATGTGAAGCGGTGTCTGCCGGGGACTCAGGTGTCGAAAGCGATCTGTTGCTGACCGATTCTGAGGCGGCAGGTTGTGTGGCTGATTGCGGCATTCAGGAAGCACTGACAGAGGTGTTTGAGATTGGTGGTGCGGGTCTGTCAGCGGCACGCGACGGTGCCGGCAGTTCGGCTTCAGCGGGTCAGTCAATCGCTGCCGAATACGGATCGACGAGTGGTGTGGCCAAAGCGCCTGCCCCGACATTCTCGGAGCGCCTGGAAAAATTCCACTGCTTCAATGACCGATATGTGATCGGTGATGAAATCGGCAGCGGCGGAATGGGAGTGGTTTATCAGGGCTGGGACTTAAAATTACAGCGTTCTGTGGCCATAAAGCTGATTCGTCAGGAGCTTAACGGCAACGAAGGATACCTTAACAGATTTCTTCGTGAGGCCAGGATTGCCAGTCAGTTAAGTCATCCCGGTGTTCTGGGGATTCATGATTTTGGAAGCGGTCCGGCGGGGTCTGCCTACATCATCATGGATCTCATCTCCGGAACCACGATGGAGCGGGCGATCGAGGATGCGAAGGTCAGCGAATCGAAGCATGAGTCGTTGCTGACAGCGTTTCTTCAGATGTGTCAGGCTATGGCGTTTGCACATGCCAACGGGGTCGTCCATCGCGATCTGAAGCCGGCAAACATCATGCTTGGTGACTACGGTACCGTGACTGTTCTGGATTGGGGTCTGGCCAAGATGGTCAGGAGCAGCAGTCCGATGTCGATGGAGCAGTTTGGCGACAGCGTTCCGTCAATGGTCGCTGCAGAAAGCACCCCATCGGCTGAACGCTCGCTGTCCGGTTTTGATACGCAGTTCGGAACGATCCTGGGCACCCCCCATTACCTTGCTCCCGAACAGGCTCGCGGAGAATCCGTCGATTACCGTGCTGATGTGTTTTCGCTGGGTGCAATACTGTGTCACTTACTGACCGGTTCCCCGCCTTTCGCCGGGGGCAGGGTTCTTGATGTGTACCAGAAAAGTCTGGCCGGGGATCTTTCCACAGCATTTGCAGAGCTTGACCGCAGCGGTGCTCCGATGCCGCTTGTTCACCTGGCGAAACGGTGTCTGGATCCTGACGCGACCAGTCGGCCGCAGGATGCGAGCTTTCTGGTCGAGACATTGCGGACCTGGCTGGAGTCAGGGCAGCGCAGGGCGGAAGAAGAGCTGGTTCGATTTTTCGACTTATCACTGGACCTTTTTTGCATTGCCAGTATTCAGGGATATTTCTGGCGGCTCAATGAAAATTTTACGCGAACACTTGGCTATCCGCACAAAGAACTCACGGCTCAGCCTTTTATCGAGTTTGTGCATCCGGATGATCGTCCGAATACGCTCCACGAGATAATTCGGCTGTCGCGCGGGGAGCCGACAATTCAGTTCATTAATCGTTATCGACACAAGGACGGCCATTATGTGTCTCTTGAATGGACAGCTCGATCGGTCAGAGCAGAGGGAGTGATCTACGCGGTTGCGCGAGAGGTAACCGAGCGTCTTCATCTTGAGGCGGAAAAACGACGGTTGGATGCGGATTGCCTGCGACTGTCGGAAATCGTTGATTCGGCCAGTGATGCGATCATTGGCAAGGACCTCGATGGAGTCATCCAAAGCTGGAACTTCGGGGCTGAGAAACTGTTTGGATACACGTCCGAGGAAATGATCGGTCAAACGATTACAAAACTGATGCCGGAGGACAGGGTCGACGAAGAGGCCGCGATTCTCAGAATGCTTCGACAGGGTGGTCGCATCGAGCATTTTGAAACGATTCGCCGGCACAAATCTGGCGAACCGATTGATATCTCTGTCAGCATATCACCCATTCATGACGCTTCCGGGCAAATTATTGGCGCATCGAAGATTGCCAGAAGCCTGAAGAAGCAGCGGATGCTTGAGACGGAACTTCAGCAAAGCCGACAGGCCCTGGTGGAATTTGCGGAGAATGCCAATGTGCCGCTGCATTGTGTGGACAAAGCCGGAATCATTGTTTGGGCAAATAACGCCGAATTGAAGTTTCTGGGTTACACACCTGAGGAGTACATTGGCCAGCCGATCGCGAAGTTTCACAAGGATCAGGCGAACATAGGCAGTATCCTTGACCAGTTGCTGCAGGGCAATTCTCTGTCTCATCGAAGGGCGCAACTGATTGCCAGGGATGGTTCAACGAAGGAAGTTGCAATCTACTCCAGCGGCTATCGTGAAAACGGTGAATTGGTGCATACTCGATGCTTCACAATCGACGTCGAACATCTTCTGACGCAGGAGAGCAGCCCGCTTATTGCCGGGGCAGGTTCGCTTCGTCAACCCCGGTAATACTGGACCAGCGGTGGCGAAAGTGCGGCTGATTCAACAGTGCGGGGTTCAGCAGACCGTGGGGTCGGCGACCAAGTGAGACATCGAGGAGGCTGCGGCAGGCCATGCGTCCGATGTCCCGAAACAATTCGTCGGTCCAGGCGACGGAGTGCGGGGCCAGCAGAACGTTTTCAAAGCGTGCGAACCGGCTGGGCTGCACGACTGGTTCCTCAGTGAAGCAGTCGAGCGCAGCGCCGGCCAGTTGATTGGCATCGAGTGCGGCTTCCAGAGCATCCTCGTCTACAATGCCTCCCCGAGCGGTATTCAGCAGCCAGGCATCACTGCGCATCTGTGACAGCTCGGCAGCGCCGATGAGTCCGCGAGTCTGATCGGTCAGAGGACAGTGAATGGAGACGAAATCGGAGGCCTGCAGCAGTTCGTTCAATGACACCAGTCGAACTCCCAGCTGGTCGGCAGTTGCAGGTGAAAGGAACGGGTCAAATACAAGTGGCGGCTGCATGCCGAAGCTCTGCAGCAATCGCAGCAGTTCGCGACCGATGCCGCCCAGTCCGATGACGCCCAGCTGCCGCTCCCGCAGCTCGCGCCCCATGTATTTTGTGCGTTCATTCCATTGTCCGGTACGGACCAGTCGATCCTTGATCAGCGTGTGGTGTGAAAGGGCGATCATCCAGCCGACGGTGGCTTCCGCGACAGGGCGGTCCACGGCACCGGCGGTAATTGTGACCAGCACACCGGCTTCCGTGCAGGCGTCCACGTCCACGCTGTCATAGCCGACTCCAAAGCGGGACACGACCAGCAGGTCTGCAGCCTGGTGCAGTGAATGGCCGGTGACTTTGGGAGTCAGTACGACAACTCCGTGACTGCCCGCCAGCTGATCCGCCTGAATCACAGGCTGATGCTGCGTGAAGGGGTGAATCAGTACGTGCGGGTGACCGTGGAACTGATCCAGTCCCAGATCACGAAACTTCGGCTGCCCGGACTGGTCATAAAAATCGGCGGTCAGAGCGGCGCGGAAAAGCGGTCGAGGTTGTGTGGTCATGTTGCGGCCCCTGCTGCCGGGGTTGTGGTCAGTGCCAGCTGTTCATCGACGACAATGCGTTCGGGTCGCGGGCCGGCGTAGACCCAGAGCATGGCCATTGGCTGTTCAGTATCATTGCGGAAGTAGTGCACTCGCCCACGCGGTACCATGGCGGTCTGGCAGTCCTGCAGTTCATAAAACTGCCCTTCAACCACGCAGTTGGCCTGACCCTCTATGATGCAGATGGATTCATCGAAGTCGTGCAGGTGTGCGGGCAGTCTGCCCCCTGGCAGAAACCGTGCGTATCCACCGCTCATTTCCAGTCCGGGCAGCAGGTCAGCATTGAAGTGATCGACGAAAGTGGCGTTGGGGCCGACGCCCTGTACCTGCACGGCCGTGCGAATCCGAGTGACTCGTTCGGCACCCGGCAGTCCGCTGGAATCATCCGGCATTTCGACTTCGGTGAAACTCTGCGAGACCAGTGTGCGAGCGGGGGTATCCGAGGCCATCGCGGTATGCAGTTTGGTCGGCGTGCTGCTGTCAGGATTGTGGGCCGCATGCGGCAGCCAGCGAGGTATGGTGATGTTGTCCAGCGGACCCAGCCGGTAGACGCGGCCTTCCACCAGCATTTCCAGCTGTCCGCTGAGCACCGTGATGGATTCGCTGAATGGATGTGTGTGGTAATCCAGACTGGCTCCGGGCTGCAGTGTGACCAGACTGGTGGTCAGCCGGCGAGCCGAATTGTGTGCTCCCACCAGCGGTCGCACACCAACCCCGGCCTGCAGCTCGAGATCAAACCCGGCAGTCGGGTCGGCGACGAGTGCAGTGCGGTCGGGCTGCATCCCGGTCGGTCTTTCCTGCAGCACGGGCTGCAGCGGTCGGCTGTCGCGGGCATCGAGGGAGGCAGCCGGCAGGCAATCGCGACCAACACTGGCCAGAGTCTGATGCAGGGAACGCAGCAGCAGTCCGGTGTCGGTGCCCAGGCCCAGCATGCGAAAGCCCTGTGTTTGTCGCTGCAGCAGATTTTCGATACTGGTGGTGAGCAGTCCGCAGTGCCGACCGGCGGCCAGCAGGGCATCTTTCAACTGCAGAATCTGCTGGGCAATTCCGGGGCCTTCCCATTGTCCGCGGAATCCGGCGGACGCTGAGAAATCTGCAGGTCCGAAAAAGAAGACATCGACACCATCCACGGCTGCCAGCTGCTGAATGTTTGGTATGGCATGGATGCTTTCCAGAATGGGTACAACGAGTACCTGTTCATTGGCTTCGGCTGTGTGCTGGGCCATGCACTGGCCCCACGCGGTGGCTCGTTCACCACCGATCCCGCGACGGCCTTCCGGCGGATAGCGACAGTCCCGCACGGCCTCGGACAGCTGTTCCGCGGTTTCGATCCAGGGGATCACCACACCGTCAGCGCCGATATCGAGTGCGCGTTTGGTCAGTGCGGTGCTGCGTTCGGCCAGCCGGACCAGCACCACGGTATCGCTGCGGAGTGCCGCCCGGATGTGCTCACTGATGTCCTTCCAGTCCAGATGACCATGCTCCGCGTCAACCACGACCCAGTCGACTCCGAGTGCCACCGCCATTTCCGTGAGTGAGGCGGATTCAAGAGTGACCCAGAGTCCCACGACCGGTTGCTGCTGCTGCAGTCGACTGCGAAATTTTTTCAGAGCGGCTGTTTTCATGGGGCGATCAGATTCTTCTGAGATGTCCGAAGGAGTGTTCCATGGCATCCTTCAGCAGGCTGCCATCATTGGAATAAACGACGAAGCGAGCACCCTGGCGCATGGTGCGTTCTGCCTGGTCCCGCTTTCCAAACCAGCAGCCGGCGGCGACATGAGACCGGTTGGAGATATCGATGATCTTTTGCAGTTGAGCGATCAGATCGGGATGATCGTATTCATTGGGGATGCCCATGGTGGTGGTCAGGTCATTGGGTCCGACGAAGATGGCGTGAACTCCGGGAATGCCGCAGATGGCGGCCAGATTCTCGATGCCTCGCAGTGATTCAATCATGGGGATGAAGACGGTGTTCGCGCAGCGGTCATTTTCGATGTATTCGCGAGTTTTCGGGCTGGGCCACTGGTTGTCCCTGAGGACTTGTTCCAGTGCAGCGCCCTTGAGTGGTCGGAAGAGCGCGGCAGCGGCGAGGCGGCGGGCGTGATCAGGTTCTTCGACGTATGGCACAACAACTCCGTCGAAGGAGTCGCAGACTTTGGAGACGTCATCGGGATCGCGGCTGTGTGTGCGAGCGAGGCAGGCGATGCCGCGGGCTGCGAGGGCGTACCGCATGGGCAGAAATTCTGCGAGGTCCAGGGCGTTGTGTTCGCAGGTGACGATGACGAAGTCGAGTGCGTTTTCCGGCAGGAATTCGACGATCGACGGTGTTGTAGTGTGCTGCAGGAACGTGCCAAAGACAGTTTCACCGCGCTGCAGTTTTTCGCGGAGGATTCGTCCGGTTTTGGGCAGTGGCATGGTCAGGATTCCTCGGTACAGGGCGGGTCAACGGGGTGGTATGGTAATGTGGCAGCGCTCTGCTCGCCACTGGTGCGGATGAGGCGATGTTCCGCGGTTCGGGCATTCCGGGCAGATCTCGGGCTAAAGCCCGAGATTGAGCGTTTGTGTTTTTTGGGGGGGCAGACTGGCATGTCGCGGGAGAGATTCATGAGCTGTGACGGTGAGTGGTGAGTGTGTCAACAATTGCGTTTTTGCGTGTGTCCGGGGAAGATGGTATTTGATGGCGAGTGTCAGGCATCGGTCACGGGGTGTCTTAGCCGATTGTGCGAGCCGACGGTCTCGGGTGCTGACAGCAGTTTATGGGAAGGCGGCGGAATATGTGTGGGCGGGCTGAGCAGTCGTTGCGGGGATTATTGCGGGGTGTCGGATTTTATGCTGCTGTGCTGGCGTTGGTGCTGATTGCGGG
>SXXK01000170.1 GCA_005791255.1 Planctomyces sp. | reverse complement strand
GGGGTGAAGCCCCCCTGGTTTCCACGCGGGCCCCCGGGCAATGCCGCTCCACGCCTCACGCACCACGCACCACGCTCCACGCGGCAACCACGAGCCGCGACCGTGAGGGAGCGGGGACGACGCGGGCAGCCCGCGTGGAACTGGTGCCCGGCTTGTGGGCCATAACGGGAGGGCGAAGCTCCTGCTGAGCCGCAGCACGGTTGAGCACGCAGGGGGGGCTCGGCGGGAGCCTCGCCCTCCCAAGGGGGCGGATGGCCCCCTCACCCCCGACCCCTCTCCCCCTGCGGGGCAGTGTGTGCGCAGCTCCCCCCCAGTCCGCTCCTCGTGACACCTGACACCTAACAACTAACAACTAACAACTAAATCCCGTCCGGTTCCAGTGCTCGTCCGGCGGCCCATTTGCGGAGAGCTTCCAGTGTTCTGCGGCCGCGGAGGAAATAGGTGTCGTCCAGTCCCTGCACCACCGCTCGACATGCAGTCCGAGCGGACTGCTGCCAGCCCGCTGCAGCCGGTCCCGTCAGTCCCTCCGACAACAGCAGCTCGGCCAGTGCCACGGCGATGTCTTCGTGACCGCGAAAGGACGGGTGCACGTGATCCACCAGGACCTGCTCGCTGACAATTCCGCCACGACAGACACCAGCCAGCAGAGCATCCGCGTTCAGCAGCGGGACATGCTGCTCGGAGGCGACCTGCTGCAGCGTTCGCTGCAGCGGAGTGGTCATGCGCAGCGGGCAAACATCCTCATCCACTGCTCGCTGCAGCGAAATCTTCGCGGATTCAAAATCACCGGCCGTCAGCTGCAGCTGCCCCAGCTCATACCACGCCAGGGCACAGCGTTCATCGAGCAGCACGGCCTGCTGTGCCAGCCGCACGGAGGCACTGCGGTCCGCTGCCGCCTCAGCCCGCGCTCGCTGCAGCAGCTCCAGCACCTGCCGCTGCTGCTCTGCGTCAACCGCAAACTGAGTTTTAAAGGGCGGACAGTCGGCCAGATTGACCGGCGGCTGCACAAACACCAACGGCACTTTGCGCTCACGACACAGCTGCACCATGCGCTGCAGCGTGTGCCGGAAGTGCTGGACTACGGTGGCAGACTGAGCATCGTTGCGGTGGAAACGAGCCAGTCCGTCGGACTGATCCAGTCGTGTCAGAACCTCGGCCGGCAGCAGCGGACGGGAAGCCGTCCGGGCGGCTGCATCGGAATCGGACACCCACCGCAGAATTGCTCGCACACACCGCAGACGCAGCGCCGGAGTCAGCAGCGGAGCGGCTGTTTCCGCGAGACCGCGACGAGTTCCGTAGGCGACATCTTCCAGAAACTCATTCTGACCTTCGCAGAAAATGCAGATGTCGGGTTCATACTGCAGCACCTCCTGCAGTACCGGCAGCAGTCGATATGAGGCATACGAGACACCGCCGCAATTGATCACTTCCCAGCGTCGAGCCGGGTGCAGCCGCTCAAGGCTCAGCTGCAGCAGCCGCGGGAATGCAGTCTCGGTGGAAAACGGATGTCCCTGTACGGTGGATCCGCCAAGAACAAAGATGCGGGTGGTTCCGGGCGTTTTGCGAGCCGGGAAGCTGGCGGGGCGGAAGAAATTCAGTCGCGCGGCAGAGATGCGATATGCGGAGCGATCGTCGGACAATTCAAACAGCGGTCGGCTGCCGGCAAAACCAACAAAGGGATCGCTGTCCGTGGCTGTGATGCCCAGTCCCAGCAGGTGGCAGGCCAGTTCTGCTGCCAGCAGCGGCAGGCAGCCTGTAAGCACGGCCAGCAGTCGCAGCAGGAGCGCGCGGGAGCGTCCGTGCTGAATCGTGGAGAACCAGCCATGCAGATGCATGCCGCAGGTTCCGCTTACTTCAGAGACTTCAGAATCGAATCGATTTCGCCTTTGGGCATCAGTCCCACGAAATCATAGACCTGAACTCCTTCGCGGTAGATACGCACATCGGGGATGGCGGAGGCGTTCAGGAACCGGGCGATATCCGGATTGGCATCGACATCGACTTTGACAACTTCAATGTCATCCCCGCGTTCGCGTTTGATGTCTTCCAGGATGGGCGCGAGAGCTCGGCAGGGGCCGCACCAGGACGCCCAGCAGTCGACGATGACGAGTTTGGAATCAGAGCGTCTTACGGCCTGCAGGAAACGTCCGGGCTGATGGGCGATGTCGCCGTCCTTGTCGATGGTCAGAATTTCGATGTCACCATCAGGAGATTTCTCGAGCGTCATTCCGGACGTCGGCCCGGCCGGACAACCGGTCAGTGCGATCAGGGCCAGCACAGTCGCCAGAATTCGAGCCGTCCGCGCCAGACTCAGCATTGGTCAGTCCTTTCAGTTTTCGGTTTTCAGTTTTCGGTTTTCGGTTGTTGGGGGCAGTTTTGGCATACTGCGAGCGTTGTGGGTTCGGGGGTGAGTCACTGGTGCTGCCGTCTGGTTGGGTACGGCACAGGTCGGGGGAACTCTGTGAAGTCCTGAGTGCCCGGCATGAGGTCACAGCATCCCCGATTCGCCTTCGCTGTTCCTCACTCCCTCGTTCCTCGTTCCTCGTTCCTCACTCCCTCGTTCCCACCCGATAATCATCCCACATGGGTGCGGCGGGGAACAGAGAAAACCGAGGGGAATTGGAGAAGTCCCGGAGTGGATGACAGGAGGCGTCGCACAATGGTGGTGTGGGGCGTGGCGTGTTTTTTCGATCATGTGGCTGTTTTGGGTGCAAGATTAAGACAGCTTAGTGGTGCTTATCACGTAATTTTGCGACCTGAAATCAAAGAAATTACCCCAAAGTACTGGAACAACCTATGGCGCG